>CAZUEB010000063.1:0-7969 GCA_964619115.1 uncultured Dehalococcoidales bacterium | reverse complement strand
GTATCGGTGGTAACCGTGGGCGGTATTTTCTCTGTGGTGAACTGGTGGGTATCACCTTCAATCATGGTGACCGGCGTATCATATTGAAGCTGAGCCTTGAAATCATACAGGGTGTTGGAGTCGATTCCGGTAACCAGCACCGAATAAGGCGAGCCGGGATTAGTCACCCAGGAGGTATAAGTCCAGGTGGCGTCGGCAGCTTTTTTATAAGCAAAGCAGACGTCCACCGTGTTGTAGTCCCCCATGGTATAGCTCATATGGAGGGTAGCGGAATCCGCAGTTACATTATCGGAAGCCACGGTAGTTGCCGTAGGCGGGATTTTCAAGGTGGTGAACCGTAGTGTACCGCCTCCAACCGTGGTAGCTGGAGTACCGTACTGTAGCTGAGCCCTGAAGTGATAGTCGTTGTTGGAAGTAAGCCCGGAGACCGTCACGGAATAAGGCGAGCCGGGATTAATTACCGGAGAGGTCTCCGTCCAGACAGTATCGGCAACTCTCTTGTAGACGAAGCGGACATTGACAGTCTCGTAGTCTCCCGGAGTATAGCTCATGTTCAGGGTGGCCGAGTTGATATCGATACCTGTAGAGGCCTGTGTGGTAACAGTGGGTATCACCTTGGCGGTGGTGAATTGCAGGATGCTGCCCTGTATCTCGGTGGAGTCATACTTAAGCTCGGCCCTGAAGTCATACAATGTATTAGAGGTGAGTCCGGAAACCGATGCGGAGTAAGGCGAGCTGGGGTTAGTCATCCAGGAGGTCTCCGTCCAGACAGTATCGGCAACTCTCTTGTAGACGAAGCGGACATTGACAGTCTCGTAGTCTCCCGGAGTATAGCTCATGTTCAGGGTGGCCGAGTTTGTACCGATGGCCGTCGCAGCCTCGGTAGTAACCGTGGGCGGGATTTTTTCTGTGGCGAACTGGATGGTGTTGCCCTCAACTTCCCACTCGACGCCACCTAACCACCAATGCCTGACGTGGGCCTGGCAGTCATACTGGGTATCGGAGTCCAGTCCGGAAATGGACTCGGCGTGAGTGCCCGACTCCGATTTGAAAACCCAGGAAGTATAGGTCCAAGTAGAGTCGGAGGACTTCTTATAGGCGAAGCAGACCTCGACGCCTAGCGGGGGATCGTCCCCAACGGTATAGCTCATATTCAGTGTGGCTGTGTCGGTGGTTATATTACTGGCATCGTTGGTCGTTACCTGGGAGTAATTCGTAAACTGCGCACTGACGTAGTGCAGCATCGGCGAATAGCGAGTGTCGCTGGTGGTCAGAGTGGCCCGCCACTGGATGTACCGTCCTGTGGGCAAACCGGAGCTCACCGGAGGGCTACTGCCCACTGAAATCCAGGGGATGGTATTATCATCTTTAGTGAAAAGTGTATCGCTGGCTCTCACTTCAAAACTTATATCGGTATTTGCAGGCACTGTTTCAGTCCAGGTCAGCCATTCCCATGTTTTTGTACCCACGTACCGGACATCTGAGGCAATTGTTCCGATAGTGCAGCAAAGACCAGAAGTGTAGCTGGGGCTGGGGTCGGTACACCCTGAAAGGCTGCAGTAATCCAGGCGTATTTTGCCTACGTAGCCATTGCTGCTGGCTTCGCCGGGTGCACCGTCGGGTCCATCGGGACCGTCATCACCATCCCCGCCACAGCAATAACCGAGCTTAGCGCAATCACCCCAAAAGCCTGTTCCTCCCGACCCTCCGGCTCCGCCATCACCATGAGCTAAAACCTCTCCGTTCATTGCCTGAACACGGGCACAATTTTGAGATAGAATAAGATTTTCGGCAGCCAACCATATTATGCCGCCTCCACCTCCTCCTCCGCCGGCACCACCCTGGCCGGGACCGCCTGCCATGGGTCCGGCGCCGCTGGTGCCCGAGCTGCCGTCATCGCCGTCGTCTCCCTGCAGCGCACCGTCTCCTCCGGCTCCACAACCACAGGCACCACCACCACCTTCTCCGCCGGTTCCACTCCCCTCCCCGTCGTCGCCATCCTCGTACATGTATCCGCCTTGTCCGCCTTCTTCACCATCTCCACCACTGCCGCCAGCTCCACCGCTGCCACCCCCGAAACCCATACTATCCGCGTAGACGGCAAAACACGAGTCTAGGTGCACAGTGCCGCTGGCTCTGAAGAAGATAATACCTCCGGTGTAACCATCCCATCTGTGACAGTCGATTGATCCATCATCGGACACTGTTACATTCTGCCAGTGGGGGATCTCTATCACCTGGGCGCGGTTCCCTCCATCCGCACGATAGGTATTTTGTAAGTTTTGGGTCAGGATAAGCTGTCCGGAGCCCACCGACTGTATATATTTGGTTTCCCATCTCCCGTCATCTGTGCCCGTCATCTGGATGATAAGTATTTCCTGGGACGAAGAAAAGCCAGCGGTATCGGCCACATACAGCACGTTATTGCCAGCACTGCTATTAGCGGTGAGTCTTGTCCTGATATTGTCACTGTGTACCGTATCCTCACCATTTACGGTAAGGTCACCCCAGGACCCATCGCCGACATCAAGACCGATAGACGCCAGCATGACGTCACCATCGCTGGCATAGGTGTTTACGTTGTTCAAAACGCCGGCATCGAACTCCGCCTTGGTACTCCAGGTACATGATGTAAGTGCATGCACCGGCTTTGCCGGCGGCGCTAACGATATAAGTACGGCTAGAATAGCTGCTACAGGTATGGTTTTGCTAAGTGTTTTCATGTTTAACTCCCCAAATAAAATTCCTCGTCTTTGTCATTGCGAGGCCCGATACAATCGGGGCGAAGCAATCTCTGAGATTCTTCGACAAGCTCAGAATGAGCGGTGGCGAAGGGCTCGCAATGACAGTTAAGAGTTAATAGACAATCTCACGTCTCACATTCGCCCTGCCTTCACTTGTTTAATCGGACTCATTTCCAGCCCGTGGAGCTTATTAAGTAACTCGCCCCCTGCTATCTCCGTCAACAGATACCCTGAAGCCCCTTTGTGTACTGCCGTGCTGAGACTTTTTTCGCCGTCGGCAAAGACAATAATGTGAGCTGCGGGAATTTCAATGTTGAGACGGCTGATTATTCCCGAGCTATCACGGCTGTCTTCGCTGATATTCAGGATGATGACATCCGGCTTGAGCAGCCTGGCCTTGGCCAGGGCTTCCTCCCCATCCGGAGCCATCCCCACCACATCGATGCCGCCGGATTGCAGTATGCTCTGAAGCCCCTGCAAGAAAAGTGTACGGCTATCTACGAGTAGTACTTTCATCCAATCCCGTGCTTCTGTGACGAATGCTAATTGGGACTGTTTAGCAATTCCCTTTCGTCATTGCGAGGGGCGTCAGCCCCGAAGCCTTGTCCTGAACGAAGTGAAGGAACTCCAGAGATTGCCACGCGGAGTCTATCCTGAGCCATATGAGATTCTTCGACAAGCTCAGAATGAGCGGTGACGAAGGGCTCGCAATGACAGTTAAGAATCAATAAACAATCTCTGCTGATTACTATTTGCCGTTGTTAACTATAGATTCACCTGATGCTTAAACCAATGTCGGAAAATACAGTTTATAACAATAAAAAAGTACAGTCTTACAGGGCGCTCGACTGTACTTTCAGACAGTATTAAATCGGGATTCCTCATGATGACAGTTTAATTAACGGCTGCACCTGGATGAGCACCAGGTAGGAAATAATATATACTATTCCATTGCGAGATGCCGCAGGCAGCGAAGCAATCTTTGACCGATGTTAAGTGTATAGATTGCTTCGGGTCTTCGACCACTCGCAATGACATGACCAGATTGATGTCAAATGAAGAAGCAATATTATGTTTATATCCTCACCAATTTCACTAACACTGGCCTCTACACAGGGGTTACCAGTAATCTAGCCAGAAGAGTATATGAGCACAAAGCCAGGCTTGCCGGTGGTTTTACTAATAAGTACAGAATTAATAAACTCGTGTATTATGAGATATTTGAAGACATAGAAAATGCCCTGTTACGCGAGAAAAAGCTAAAAGGAAGTTCTCGGAAGAGAAAGATAGGTCTTATAAATAGTATAAATAAGGAATGGAGAGACTTGTATAAGGACATTGTATAGATTGCTTCGGGTCTTCGACCACTCGCAATGACATGATTGGGTTGGTGCTTATATATATTTCATTGCGAGCCCTGATGTAATCGGGGCGAAGCAATCTGGTCCCAAAGGGGCATCATGCTTATTGTTTCGCGGCACCTATTGTTTCTACGTTACCTTAATCTGGCTTACTTCTTGCTGGTGTCGGCTTCTTCGCGGGCTGCATAGGCAATCGCCTGAGACCTATTTTCCAGTTGCAGCATTTCGAGAATTTTCTCCATGTGGTACTTAATGGTGCGTTCGCTTAAATTGAGCTCAGCCCCGACCTCCTTATAGGTCTTCCCCTGTGCTACCAGCTTGAGCACATCCGCCTGCCGCTGCGTCAACCTGGCGGCTGTCTTTCCCTGTACCGGCACAGAATCTGGTCTGGCTTCATCTACCTGGCGGGCGAATTCAACGAGCAGACGGGCAGCTAACCCGGGAGACAAGGGAGCTTCACCCTGCTCCAGTTCATGCAACAGCGTAACCAGCTCCCCGGCATTGAGGTTCTTCAGCAGGTAACCCGAAGCCCCCCTTTTGACAGCTTCAAATAAATCTTCATCATCGTCGAAGGACGTGAGCATGACGATTTTCACCTGAGGCATTTCCTCTTTTATGGGTGGTATGGCGTCAAGCCCGCTGCATTCTGGCATGGCGATATCCATCAAGATTACGTCTGGTTTTAGCTTCCGCGCCTGGATAAGAGCTTGCTTGCCGTTGCTGGCGGTACCTGCCACTTCGACGCCATGGGCCTGTAACAGGTTCTGCAGCCCTTCCAGAAAAAGCGGATGGTCATCTACCAGCATTACTTTCATCATCAGCTCCGATTGCTTCCCTGTGTAGCGGCACTCTCAATATAACCTGTGTACCTTTTCCGGGAGCGGTATCGATTCTCAATTGCCCTCCCATTTCCGTAGCGCGCTCTTTCATTATGCTTAATCCTAATCCTTCCAGTGGTCTTTTTTCAAGCCGAGCCATGTCGAAACCCCTGCCGTCATCTGCGATTACGGCACTGAACTCTGTGCCTGCAGCTTTGATTACTACGGATACGTTTTTAGCTCCGGCATGCTTTTGTATATTGTTCAATGCCTCCTTAATAACGCTCAAGATATGATTCCAGGCAGCAGGCTTTAGTCTTATAAGTGGCAAATCATCTGAAATATCAAGTCCAATAGCTAACCCGGTCTGCTTTTTGACCCGCGCTACCTCATATTTCAGAGCAGCCACAAAGTCCTTTTCAACGGCGGCGATGTCTTTCGCGCTGTGAATGTATTCACGCATTTGCTGGTGTGCCGACTGCGTAACCTCAATAAGCCTTCCCAGTTTATCTGAGGCGCCGTTGATGCTGGTACTAGGCAATTCACGCTTGATTGCTTGTGCCTGCACGTTAATAAAACCAAAGACCTGCCCAAGGTTATCATGCAGGTCCCTTGCCAGCCTTTCTCTTTCCTCTGCTATAACCAGGGATCTTTGTTGTTCCAGCAGCCTAGCCTGGGACTCTCTCTGCTCTGTCACATCATGGAAAATAAGGGACGTCCCATTACGCCTCCTCTGTCTATTATATAGTGGTGAACAGGATACCTCGTATATTTTTGTGCGGCTGTCTTTTTCTATAACCAGCTCCCCGGGCAATTTCTCTGTTTCACAATCGACTGCTGTAAAAGCTGGACAATTCTTAAAAAAGGCCCTGGCATCCTGCCCGATTGGCTGACTGGATGTATTTCCAAAGATGGTTTTTGCCGTTAAATTAACATCGACTATCCTGTTCTGAGCATCTAGCACTACCAGACCGTCGGCCATATTTTCAATGATGTTTTCCCTGGCCACGGGGACGATATCGAAAAGCTGGAAGCGGAATATGCCCCAGGCAATAATAAGTCCTGATACTCCCATCATTACCGGCGTCAGGTCAAGGTGGCGAGCTGGATAGATTCCACACAGATAGGCAGCATTTTGCAGAATGACCAGCCCCAGCCCTATAAAAAGTACCAGCACCTGCCTGCGATATAAGAGGGACTTTCGCCGCAAAGACCAACCCATCAGGACCATGGAAAATATGTTGATGAGGTCAGCATAACCAAAAATCACCCAGAACCAGGGCCCGAATGTCTTGCCCAGGGTGGGGAAAGCCCCGCTCGTATCCAGGTAGATATTCTGCTGTACTAAGAAGAAAGGATAATCGCTCCAGACCAGTATCAATGTAATCGCTGGCAAGATAAGCAGCAGTAGTATGTTCCGCCAGTTGACCCAACGCTCACGCTCAATGAAGAGGAAGACCATGATTAGCCAGAGCACAGGGCATATGGCATAGGAGATGAACGGAAGTTTTAGCCAGAAAAGCATGGTCGTCAGATCTGCGCCGGCTTTTTCCAGCGCATAGCTGCCAGCCCATAAAAAGGCCAGGAGCATGCAGAGACCGAAAGGAAGTGCGCCTCTGACATTCCTGTGGCATAAGGCATAAACCGCCAGACCTAGAGTTACGAGCGCAGAAGCTAAAAGAGGCCAGATATAGGGAACATACTGAAAATGCAAGTCAGCCTCCGATTTAAGGTGATTCTATCACCGATTATATCTCGTTGCAAGGCATCGCTGTGCGGTGTATAAGACATAACGCAGGAAAGAGGCTAACTTCTGTCTGTTATCACGCCAAAATTAACCAATCCATCGAAACGTGCAATGAATGGCTGCCCAGGATTTGGACCCGGGCTAAAGGACCTACAGCCCCCTGAGAAACTCGGGGCGAAGCAAAGAAGTATCCCCTGCCACCAGAACCGCCTTTATCTCCGCAAGCATCCTATCCTTATCCCGCGGCAACATCCCCCGAACCGCAAAATAGTTCGAGGCATGCATGGAGCTGAAAAAACAACTGGTAAATTTAGAGTTTTCTATAATTATCTTGAGCTCTTCCAGGGACCGCATGGGAGAGATGGGATGGAACTCTCCCCGCTTCCATTCTTTATACAGAGGGGTGCCGGGAACCAGTGTCAAGGTTAAAGCACCGGCAAAGTCCGGGTCTATGTCACTGAGAACCTTAGCCGTTGCCAGCGCATGCTCTTCGCTGCCCTCGACCCCACCAAGCCCCAGAATCACCGTCACCGACAGAGCTATGCCGGCTTCCCTGGCTTTCTTTCCCGCCCGAATTAGCTCCTGAGTGTTGACTCCCTTACCCACTTTTTGAAGCACCTTGCCATCACCGCTTTCCATCCCCATGTAGAATATCGATAGCTTGAGCTTTTTTAGCTCAACGAGCTGGTCGTGACTTCTGCGCAGAATATCCTGTGGAGTAGCGTACGAGCCGATTCTCTCCAGAGCGGGAAACCTTTCATTCAAATAGCTAAGTGCTTCACTCAACCGGGGGAATGGGTGGACCAGAGCATCGCCATCCTGCAGAAATACCCTTTTACCATCCCAGGACTGAGCTATAGCATAAACTATCTGGGGCACGCCGGGAAGACAGATACCCGTCCTGACATAATTGGCCAGCGCATCTATCTCCCTCTTTACGTCATCCAATTCCCTCACCTGAAGCTTTGTGCCATAGTAATTACAGAAGGTGCAGGTGTTGTTGGAACAGCCACTGGTGAGAGGCAGGAAATAGCTCCTCCATTCGCTGGGAGGGCGGATGATAATAGGTCTCTCGAACTGCGTAGTCATAATGCCAAGTTGAAATCCAGGAATAAATAAGAGCTGGCTGCCGAGCCAGGATTCGAACCTGGGCTAAAGGATCCAAAGTCCTCTGTGCTACCACTACACAACTCGGCAGTTCTAAGCCTGGTGCCGAAGGTCGGATTCGAACCGACACGAGAGTCGCCCCTCAACAGTTTTTGAGACTGCCGCGTCTACCATTCCGCCACTTCGGCAAGA
>CAZUEB010000062.1:0-8054 GCA_964619115.1 uncultured Dehalococcoidales bacterium | reverse complement strand
TTGGCTAATCCTTCTTTTAGCATCATATCCAACGAGACATCCAGGGCAAAGAAGACCGAAATACAGGGTGTCCACGGGGTCTGCCCTTTCTCCAGATAGCTCTTGGCTTTGGTAAAATCCCAATAATACCGAGGTACCTTTGCCTGAGCATGAGCCTTCCAAGCTTTTTCGCTGATGCTCACCATAGCCAGGCCGGGGGGCACCATCCAGCCCTTTTGAGAGCCGGTAACAACCACGTCGCACTTCCAGTCATCAGTTTTCAGGTCAATACAGCCAAGACCACTTATCGCATCAACCAGAATAAGCTTGTCAAACTCATTAATAACAGCACTGATTGCCTTCAAATCATTGGTTACGCCTGTAGAAGTCTCATTCTGGGTCACCAGGACTGCCTTAATTTTAGAGTCGGCCTTTAAAGCATTACGCACAGCATCCGGGTCAACAGGCTTGCCCCATTCGAACTTGAGCCGTGTTACCTCAGCACCATAGCACTCAGCTATGTCAGCAAAACGGTTGCCGAAGACGCCGTTGGAAGCTGATAGCACTCTGTCACCTGGCGATAGCATATTAACTATAGCAGCTTCCATGCCTCCAGTACCTGAACCGGTCAGGATATAAAGGTCATTTTTGGTTTGAAATAGTCCCTTCATTTTTGCCGTAATGCGGTTGATCATGTCACCGAACTCTTTGCCGCGGTGATTGATCATCTGCTTTCCCATGGCTCGTAATACTTCCTCGGGGCAAGGAGTGGGTCCGGGTATCCTTAATTGCATGTCGTACCTCCATTTTTAATTATCGGCAACCTTTGCAAAGCGCCGTTTGCCTACTTTTATGATACTACCCTTTTCTATTTGTGCCATTTCTAAATCTTCAGTAATCGTTTTCCCGTCAATCTCAATAGCACCCTGACTTAAAAGACGCCTCGCCTCCGAGCGACTCTTGGTCAGCCCTGCCCTGGTCAACTCAGCCGAGAGAGTACTGTTGAGTCCAGTTGAGGTATTTATCATTACGACCGACTCGTCAGGCACCTCCCTCTTCTGAAACACCCTGGCAAAATGTTCCTCAGCCTCACCAGCAGCCTGAACGCTATGAAACTGAGCTACGACTTCGTAAGCCAGGCGCTTCTTGACAGCCATCGGATTAACTGACTGGTTAGCTATCTGCGCCTTGAATTCGGCAATTTCCTCATCCGGTATGTCAGTCACCAGCTCAAGATAGTCGATTATAAGGCTATCGGGAATCGACATAATTTTACCATAAACTTCACTGGGCGGCTCATCTACACCTATATAATTTCCCAAACTTTTGCTCATCTTCTGGCTCCCGTCAGTGCCGATAAGAAGAGGAACAAGGAACACCTGCTGCGGACGCTTTCCCATAATCTGCTGCAGTTCCCTGCCTACCAGGCAATTAAATTTTTGGTCGGTGCCGCCGAATTCAACGTCAGCCTCTATAGCTACCGAATCGTAAGCCTGGAGCAAAGGATAAAGGAACTCGGTGATAGCGATGGGTCGGCCAGAACTATATCTCTTTGCAAAGTCCTCCCTGGCAAGAAATTGAGCCACAGTGAACTTACTGGTGAGCCTGATGACATCGTCGAGGCCGAATTTGCTAAACCATTCGCTCTGCCACCTCACTTCGGTCTTATCTTTATCCACCACCTTAAAAAATTGCTCCATATAAGTTTGGGCATTGGCCTGTACCTCCTTCGCGGAGAGCATGGAACGCGTAGCCGACGCACCGCTAGGGTCGCCAATCTGGGCAGTCCAGTCACCAACGATAAGGACAACACGATGACCTAAGTGCTGAAACTGGCGCAGCTTCCTCAAGCCAACCACGTGCCCCAGATGTATATCCGGGCAACTAGGGTCAAAACCCTGTTTCAATCTCAGCGGTTTCCCCGATTCGAGCAATTTTAACAGCTCAGACTCCACTATAGTCTCAGCTACTCCCCGCCTTAACAGCCACTTGAGGTCAGAACCGGCCATGTTTCAGATTAAGCTCCCGTGTGTTTCATATGTTCGTTTAAAATCCGCCTGGCTTGCTCTACATCCCTTCTTATTTGAGCTTTAAGTTCCTGCTTACTATCAAAGCGTTTTTCGTCTCTAATTTTATCTACAAAGTCGATGGTGAATTTTTGCCCAAGCAAATCTCCTTCGTAATCAAAGATATAGGTTTCCACCAAGTGCTTTCCATCATCGAAGGTAGGACGAACACCAATGTTTGTTACTGAAGGCATAAGATGGTGGTCAACGTGAGAGATAGTAGCATAAACTCCGTCGCCGGGCAATGCCTGCTCGGCTCTCAATTCCAAGTTAGCGGTAGGAAATCCCAGGGTCCTGCCCCGCCCGTTACCGCTCACAACCCGACCGCCAAGGCTAAATAGCCGTCCGGTCAATTTCTCCACCGTTTTCATATCGCCTTGGGCCAGAGCCTGACGAATGGCGCTGCTGCTTACCACCTGCCGGTCAAGCACCACCACTGGTATGACTTCAACGCTGAAGTCCATTTCCTTTCCCAGAAGTCGGAGCTTCTCAGCATCACCTTCTCTACCTCTGCCCAAAGCAAAATCAGGACCTACTACCAAGCCACGCATTTTCAGGTTGTCCTTAAGCAATTGAACAAATCCTCGAGCGCTGAGCCGAGCCAGTTCAGAGCTAAATGGCAGAATAACAACGACGTCTATTCCCAAATCCCGAACCAGTCTAATCCTGGTCTCTAAATCATTAAGCCAGAGTAACTCATTCTCTGTAGATAGAACCATCTCCGGGTGAGAGCTAAAAGTTACCACGCCGCTGAGCCAGTTCTTTCTGCGCGCTTCATCGCGTAGATGGGTCAGCAAGCGTTGATGACCGAGGTGAACGCCATCAAAAACGCCGACGCTAAGCAACATCTCTCTCTGCGGCTTTACTCTGGCTAGCTCTCTTTCAATCTGCACGAATGATTTCTCCAATTAGCCGCCGCACTACAAACTAAGCTTCCAGCCCAACAGAATGACCAGCCACCTGTCGGCCTACCGCCTCAGCCACAGACTTCAACTGGGACATGAGTTGCTGGAAATTAGAGAAGGTCAGTGATTGAGCCCCATCCTTGAGCGCCAAATCTGGATGAGGGTGAACCTCAACCATTATCCCATCAGCCCCGGCAGCCACCGCAGCCAGAGCCAGGGGAATCACCAGATACCACTTACCTGTGCCATGACTCGGGTCAGCAATAATCGGCAAATGACTGACTTTCTCAATTATGGGGATAACGCTTATATCCATAGTATTACGGGTATAGGTTTCAAACGTTCTGATGCCTCGTTCACAAAGGATGAGCTGCTCATTGCCCTGGGCAAGTATGTATTCAGCAGCCAGCAACCATTCTTGAACAGTAGCCGATAGCCCTCGCTTCAGCATTACCGGCTTTCCTGTTTTACCCACTTCTTCAAGGAGATTAAAATTTTGCATATTTCGAGCTCCCACCTGGAGAATATCAGAATGCTTTGACACCATCTCTACTTCACCGGGCGTCATAACCTCCGTTATTATTGGCAATCCAACCTCTTTCTTGACCTTCGCCAGGAGTTCAAGCCCACGCTCACCAAGACCACGGAACTGATATGGTGATGTGCTGGGTTTAAAGGCACCGCCGCGTAATATGGTCGCCCCGGCTGCCTTCACAGCTCTGGCTGTATCTAAAAGCTGCTGCTCGCTTTCCACCGCGCATGGCCCAGCCATGACCACTACTCCCCTGTCACCAATATTAATCCCACCAACGTTAACTTTAGTATCTAAGGGATGAAACTCACGACTGCTAAGTTTATACGGCTTGCTGACCCGGATAACTTCATCAACACCATGGAGCATTTCCAGCATGTCCTGAAGTTCCGGGAAAATCTGCCCCACCACACCGATTATAGTCCGCTCCACACCCTGAGAAACATGAGTCTTCAACCCGGCCGATTCAATCCGCTCAATCACCCCGGTGATCTCTTTATCGCTTGAGCCTACCTTCATAACCACTATCATCTTTTACCCTCGCCCTGCCAGGTTCTCTCACCCTCATCTCTGAGCGTCTCCGCACCACCCAAATAAACGTGCACCATTTCCTCATTTTTTTTATCAGTATTGAACAGCACCAGTACTCTCAAACAACCGGATAAACTCCCGGGCACATTCATCTCATGACCGCAAAGCAAAGGAACTCGCGTCCACCCCAATGCCCGTGCAGCGGCAGCCGGAAATGCGGCATTGAGGTCAGACGTAGTGGTGAACAAAATACAAGCTATATCGCTGATTTCCACCTTATTGACTTCTATCATTTTCCGAAGTAACTCTTTAGTCGCAGCTCCTATAGCCTCTTCGTTATTTTCCGGCACTGTAATAGCGCCTCTTATGCCACGGCACCACAATTTATTCTTCCCTCTACCTTTATTTTTATCCTAATAGCCTACTGCATTCAGCCCTTAACCGTCAAGGATTTCTTGCCTTAACAGCAACAAAGACGATAAACTAATAACAGGCACAACAATCGCCCTGCTTTCATCAACGGAGGTTAATCATGGATAACAGCCAAAAAATCGCTACTGCGCTTAGCATATTTCTGGCCATCATCATGCTGTGCGGCGGCTCAGGATTTCTCAGCTATATGTACGGTTATCAAACCGGACATGAAGCCAGCTATAACCAGGGGTACAGCCAGGGCAAAAACGAAGGTTATGATGACGGTTATAAATCCGGCTACGAGGCTGGATTCAAACCCAGCGCCGAACAGAAAACATCTATCAACTACGACCCCCAAAATCCCACCTATCAGGAAATGAAGGCATTTCTAGACCAGGACACCACAAATTCAAACAAATATAACGAAAATGAATATGTCTGCACCGACTTCGCCGCTGGCGTAAACAATAGCGCTGACACTGCAGGCATCCGTTGCGCTATTGTCGATATTTTCTACCCCGAAGGCTACGGCCACACTATAGTAGCATTCGAAACTACAGACAGAGGCTTAATTTTTGTAGAGCCTCAGTTCGACCTGGAGGTAAAAATAATTGAGGGTCAAAGCTATTCCCAGATTAACGGCTTCACACCACCACCACGTGACGACACTATAAATCGATTCTTGGTCATCTGGTAGGTGCCAATTTCAATCCAACTATCTTAAAGGTAGCACACTTCGCTCTATGTCTCGCGATGAAAAAATATAATAGCTTCACTATCACCGGCTGTTTGTAATAATGCCAACACAATCAGGCTAAAGCCAGCAGCAAAAACACAAATTTATCAGCAATAAGCATTGACACCCCTTTTAAGTATTTTCAGTCTATGATAGAATAGCTGGAAAATACAGGGAGGCGGGAAATGAAAGTTCGAGACGTTATGACTTGGAATGTGGTCACTGTATCAAGCGATACACCTATCATGGAAGCCAGGAAAATCATGGACGCACATGGCGTTCGCCGTCTGCCAGTGGTTGACAGAGGGAAGCTCGTTGGTATGGTGAGTAAAGAGCGTATCACCCGTACAGCTCCGTCACCAGCCACCAGCCTGAGCGTGTGGGAAATTAACTACCTCCTGGCAAAGATGACGGTCAAAGAAGTCATGGGCAAGGACCCGGTAACTGTCAGCCCCGATATGTCGGTAGAAGCTGCCATAGCCATGGCTCAGAAGAAAGGTGTAGGCGCACTGCCGGTGCTGGAAAAGAATAAGCTCGTAGGCATAGCCACCACCAACGACTTCTTCTACAAAATACTAAATCCGGTATTAGGAATTGGCAGGAAGGGCACTCGCATAGTTATCTCAAAAGGTGCCGACATCAAAACCATGCAAGATATTTTGGATGCCGTTAAAAAGAACGTAGCCAAAATAATGGCATTCCATAGCATGCCACCTGTTGAAGGCAAGGAACAAGACGTGTGCATACACGTTGATAAAGAGGATGTTGATCAACTTGTCAAAGACCTGAAAGCCAAAGGCTTGTCAACCGAGATAATAGAACGGTAAAAATCTATAGCTCTGCCTCAAAGCAACAGACAGGCTTGGCTATTACATATCTCCTTAATCAGGTTTGGGCTAGGTCGTAATAATGATACCATGCCAACAAATAGACCGGGCACCTGACTCTGTAGAGCAGTCTTATGCTTTACAGTATCTCAATGAGACCTCTTGACAACAGCCAGCTGAGAGTTTTCTTATCTTTACTCTCTTCGGCAAAATTTATGAGGAGGACTGAATGCTGCTAGCCGATATAGCTCTGGTGGTAGGTGCTTACCTTCTGGGCTCATTGCCCTACATGCTCCTTCTGAGTCGCGTCCGAGGCGTTGACCTATCTCAGGAAGAGGACCTACACATAGCGCTGTGGCACAAGGTAGGTCGCCTCGAAGGCTTATCTGGCATATTGGTCGATGTACTGAAAGGGGTAATCCCAATCGTCATCGGCTTCACATTCGATTTCCCCCTGGCGGTGACCGCTGCAGCCGGTGTAGCCGCAGTTACCGGGCAGATGTGGCCTGTATTCCGAAAGTTCGACGGCGAGAAAGGCAACACCGCTGGTGCAGGAATGCTCCTCACCCTGACCGTGTACCTTAGCGTGACCAAGTACCCCAATGCTTACTGGGTCTTCATCATCACCGCTGTCCCTGCGCTCATAGGTTTCTTTATCAGGACAATTCCCCGGTTTATGAAACCAGGCCAAACGCTTAACGAACGCTTCATGTTCGGCGGGCCCGTAAGTAACAGCCTGCCACTGGGTATGATAATCGCTTTTGCTGTGGCTCCGCTGGCCTCATGGCTACTAAATCAGCCTTTGGAGATGACTCTTGGACTATTAGCCGTCTTCATCGTCATTACGGTGCGCCGCCTCACCGCCAGGTTGAGCACAGACCTCAAAGAGCCTAAGGCAAGCATCAGAAGTATACTGGTGAACCGACTTCTCTACGACCGCAGCTATCTATAGGGAAAGACCCGAAAGACCTCTGCCACTATTTCTTCAGTCACAAGTACTCCAGCCTAAGCGCCGGGGCGCCTTTCAGCCATCTGCCGTGACCAGCTGGCTAATAAAGTCCTCGGCCGGAGAATTTCATCAGCCGCAGAATATGGGTCAACCTCACCAGCCTCCACCATAGCCATATGCCGACCTAACTCTTCGTCCCCTTCCACCAACTTCAAAAGCTCGCCAGAAACTCTACGCTCCACGATTTCCAGAAACTCACGACGGCGCTGCTCCTGCCGTCGCTGCGATAACCGCCCGGTTTCCTCTAAAGTCCGGCGATGTTTTTCAATCTGCCCATAAAGCTCATCCATGCCCACATTATTGATGGCTTCGGTGGCTAACACCGGCACCTGCCACCAGTTTTCACCGGAACGAAGCCGCGCCATCATCTCCAGCTCAGTCACCAGATTATCAGCCCCAGGGCGGTCAGCCTTATTCACTGCGAAGATGTCGGCAATTTCAAACAAGCCTGCCTTCATCGTCTGAATAGTATCACCTGCCTCAGGAACCAAAATCACCACCA
The DNA here is from genome assembly GCA_964619115.1 of uncultured Dehalococcoidales bacterium. Classification (GTDB taxonomy): domain Bacteria; phylum Chloroflexota; class Dehalococcoidia; order GIF9; family UBA5629; genus 9FT-COMBO-48-23. Next base: position 553 of record CAZUEB010000062.1, on the reverse strand, counting down.
CTGTATCCACATTTTGCATAATATCCAGCTCTGTCTGCCCCACACCCACCGTCTCAACCAAGACAAAATCCTTGCCAAAGGCGCTCATCAGCTTAATTACACCACCTGCAGCACGGGGCAGACCGCCATGGCTACCTCGTGTTGCCATGCTTCGAATAAAAACCCCCTCATCAAGATAATGCTGCTGCATCCTTATCCTGTCTCCGAGAACAGCACCACCGGTAAAGGGACTGGTGGGGTCAGCGGCTATTATACCCACTGTAAACCCACGTTGCCGCATCACTGCTGTCAGTCGGTCCACCACGGTGCTCTTGCCTGACCCCGGCGGTCCGGTTACACCTATGCAATAGGCTTTACCCAGATGAGGATAGAGCTGTTTCATTATTTGAGGCACATCAGCACCATCTCTTTCTAACTTCGTAATCAGCCGCGCTAAAGATAAGACATCTCCAGCCAGCATGGCCTCAACTAGCTCCATCGTAAAAAATCTCCCCCTTCAGATTCTGCGGCAAGTCCAGGCACAATTCTATAAATTAACCCCAGTTACGTCAAG
>CAZUEB010000061.1:0-8178 GCA_964619115.1 uncultured Dehalococcoidales bacterium | reverse complement strand
TGAGGGTAGTTCTTATCAAACTGGCCGACAGGCTGCATAACATGCAAACTTTAGCACCTCTGTCACCGGAGAAACGGCGCAGCATCTCTCAAGAGACACTGGATATATATGCGCCTCTTGCCCACCGCCTGGGTATCTGGCAGATAAAATGGCAACTGGAGGATTTATCTTTCCGCTATCTTGAGCCGCGCCAATATCATAAAGTGGCTCGCCTGCTGGCCACACGCAGAACACAACGAGAGGCTTTTATTAATGAACTCACGCAGATATTAAAACAAGAACTGGACAAAGCCGATATAAAGGCAGAAATCATAGGCAGACCAAAGCATATCTACAGCATCTCTAATAAAATGAACCGATATGCGACTCAGGGCAGAGACTTCGACGACATTCATGACCTTTTCGCTTTCCGGGTACTGGTAGACACAATCCCGGACTGCTATAAAGCGCTGGGCACTATCCACAACCTATGGCATCCTATTCCCGAGGAGTTTAACGACTTCATCGCCAATCCTAAAGATAACGGATACCAGTCACTGCACACCACAGTGCTATGCCAGGGAACAACTCCACTGGAAATACAAATCCGCACCTATAGCATGCACCGAACTGCCGATTTCGGTGTGGCTGCCCACTGGCGCTATAAGGAGGGTGCCAAACAGGACGCACACTTCGAAAACAAGATAGCCTGGCTACGTCAGCTAATCGAGTGGCAAAGCGAACTTGGCAGCGAGGAATTCCTCGAATCGTTAAAAACCGATGTCTTCATTGACCAGGTCTTTGTTTATACCCCCAAAGGTGAAATAAAAGCTCTGCCCAAAGGCGCCACTCCTCTGGATTTCGCCTATCGCATCCATACCGAGTTAGGACATCGCTGCATAGGCACCAAGGTAAACGGCAGGCTCGTGCCCCTGAACTACGAACTCAAGAATAGCGAAGTCGTAGATATTATGACCGCTAAAGCCGGCAAAGGTCCCAGCCTTGACTGGCTCAACCCCGACCTGGGATTTGTCAAGACTTCCCACGCCCGAGAAAAAATTCGCCAGTGGTTTAAGAAACAGGAACGAACACAGAACATAGAACGCGGTAAACAGACTCTGGACAGAGAACTCAAGCGTCTTGACATTGCCATAACCAATATCGAGGAAACAGCACGCCTGTTCAATTATGAAAGCTCTGATGATTTTCTGGCAGCTATTGGCTATGGCGGCATCACTCCACATCAGTTGGCGCTCAAATTGGCCATCGAACCAGAAGAAATCCCTCCTATAACCAAAACCGTACGCAGCGATAGGACTACTGCGGCAGGAATTCAGGTCCTCGGCGTTGGTGACCTGCTTACTCAATTAGGCCGCTGTTGCAATCCCTTGCCTGGCGACCCTATTATCGGTTATATTACTCGGAGTCACGGAATTACTGTGCACCGCAAAGACTGTATAAATGTCATCAATGTAGAGGATAAAAGGCGACTAATCGAGGTGAACTGGGGAGAGATACATGATGTTTACCCTGTCGATATACAGATAGATGCCTGGGACAGAGTAGGCTTGCTTCGGGATATCACCACCGTTATCGCCGAGAACAAAGTAAATATATCCAATATGAGCACTACATATCACAATGAAATCACCTCCATATTTGCTACCATTGAAATCGCAAATATGGCTCAGCTAACTCAACTATTGTCACGAATCCAGGGCGCACGTGGTATTATAAGCGCCACAAGAGTCAGTCAAGCTAAAGCCAGTCTTAGTTCTTGAGAAAGGAGTCAGGATTGCCCAAAAGTAAATCAGCAGAAAAAGCAGCACGAGCTGCAGGAAGAAAGCGACTACGAAATAAGTCGGTTAAAACTGCTACCAAGACACATGTGACCAGAGCAGAGAAGCTTATTTCAGGCAACGAGCCCGAGCCAGCAAAAGATGCAGTTGCAACTGCCATAAGTGCTTTAGACAGGGCTGCCAAAAAGGGTGTCATCCATCCTAATACAGCCGCAAGGCGCAAGTCACGCTTGATGAAAAAATTCAATCAAGCCAGGCTTCCCAGCACTTCTCCCAAGAAAGCAACCAGAGCTGACAAGGCCTGAGAAAACAACGTTGTCTAATTGCGCCAAAATTTGCCATGACTCGTAAAGCGCTATCACCAAAACAGAAACGTATCCTCCAGTTTATCCGGAAGTTCGTTGATGCCAGGGGCTATCCCCCTACAGTCAGGGATATCGTTAGCGGCTGTGATATAAGCTCCACCTCGGTAGTCGCCTATAACCTAGCCAGATTAGAAACAGCAGGCTATATACGACGCCACGCTAAAATATCGCGCGGCGTCGAGTTTCTAGCCACCAGGCGCAACTCTCAAAACATCGTTTCAGTACCAATAATAGGAGAAATAGCCGCTGGTGAGCCGATTCCTGTCCCAAACTCAGAAACCTGGGACACAATTGCCACGGAAGAATTGGAGGTTACCGAGGACTTGACGCGTGCTAAACAGAGAGTCTATGCCTTAAGGGTAAAGGGAAACTCCATGATTGACGCCCTGATAAAGGATGGCGATATTGTTCTAATGGAGTATGTGAGCAACGCTGAAAATGGCGATATGGTAGCTGCTTGGCTAAAAGCAGAAAAGGAAGTCACTCTCAAAAGATTGTTCAGAGAGAACAACCGTATCCGCCTTGAGCCGGCAAATACCCAGATGCGCCCTATTTATACCGCTCCGGATAATGTGGAGATTCAAGGCAAGGTTATCACCGTGATTCGCCAGCTAGCCTGATTGGAATCTACGGTTTGACTTTAAGCACAAAACTGGTGTAAAAGTAAGAGAGATGCTAATTTCTCAGTTTCAGACTGTTGGACGCGAGCTCTGCGCCCGAGGGCTGGTATCATCTCACGGTGGTGATCTCAGTATTAAACTGGGAGAACGCCTGTACATCACTCACCGGGGCAGCATGTTGAGCTGTCTAGAGGAACATGACCTTGTGGAAACCGGTATCAACAAAAATGACCGGTTCACCCCCTTAGCCTCAACAGAGCTGGCAGTCCATCGCGCCATATATAAACGCACGCCGGCTTCAGCTATAGTACATGCACACCCTGCTTATGCGGTTGCCTTGTCCTTTTCCGAGCAAGAAATCGCGCCCTGTGATGCCGACGGAAGGATGATACTATCAAAGGTGCCGGTCTTAGGCTGGGGAAAGGCTGTAAAGCCCGGAGAGCTTGCCGGGGAAATAGCCGAGGCACTGACAAAACACAAGATCGTCCTGGTGCATGGACATGGCAGCTTTGCTGCTGCTCAGTTGCTTGAAGAAGCCTACCAATACACTTCAGCTTTAGAGGAAAGCTGCCGTCTTCTCTATCTGCTCAAAACCCTGAGAATAAAGACCGATAGCACGCCAAACCGTACAAAGAAATGAATCCTGGGATTTGGCCCGAATGTAAGCGGTTACCGTAGTTAGATTTCTGCCACTACCTATTTGGTCTTCACCAGTTTAGAATGCGCCGGAGTGCACCAACGTAGATATTTGGGATTCTTGCCCTTTATCACATCGAAATAGAGGCGCTGTAGCTCCTTGGTCACCTTGCCTATTGTGCCATCTCCTACCGGGCGGTGGTCGATTTCAATGACAGGGCTGACATGAGCGGCAGTGCCGGTAAAAAACACCTCATCGGCGAGATAAAGCTCGGTGCGGTCCACTGACACCTCTAGAGTTTCTATGCCAAGCTCATCTCTAGCCAGCTGAATTACGGTATCTCTGGTAACGCCCAATAAGATATTATCGGAGCTTGGCGGTGTCACCAGCTTGCCATCCAGGACAAAGAAGACATTCTCACCACTGCCTTCCGAAACGTGACCGTCATGATTCAATAAAATTGCCTCATCGAATCCGTGTTCATTAGCTTCGGTCTTAGCCAGAGCGCTATTTACATATATACCGGTAATCTTCCCCCTGGCTGGAATCATAGTATCATCGACACGCCGCCATGAAGAGGTACAGCAACGGACCCCTGCATCGGCATCGAGATAAGCAGGCAAAGTGACAACTACAACAAAGAAATCGTCCTCCAGATCGTGTAACCTGACTCCGACAGCCTCCGAGCTCTTGTAAGCCAGAGGGCGGATATAGACATCTTCACGGTAGCCACTCTTTTCTACGAGCTTGACGGTTAACTGGCACATATCGTCAGCCGAATAAGGAAGAGCTATCTTCAAAATGCGACAGTTTCCGAGCATGCGCTCATAGTGGTCTTTAATGCGGAATAGAAACAACTGCTCCTGCTCCTCATTCCAGTTACCGCGAATGCCCTCGAAACAAGCGGTACCATAATGCAGAGCATGGGTTAGAATACCAATCTTAGCTTCGGCAAGCGGCATGAATTGTTTTCTAAAAAAAGCGTATGGAGGCATCCCCCCCTCCTTCTTTCTAAATTCAATAATAAAAAGCTGGACTTAATTATAGCCCCGCCCCATAACAAAAACAAGGTTACCGAGAAAGCGATGGCGTTTCAAGTATGTAGTCATCGTCACGACTAGCAAATATATCTTTAAGCAGCAAGGTTCGCCCAGTCTGTATGGAGGTAAAGCCGTATTTATTGCGGATACGGTCAATAGCCTTATCCAGATGAGCCAGCCGCTGTGGCATGGAATCAAGCAAATGAAGTTGTTTGCCATAACCGACCAGGTTCGATACTCCGACTCCAATAAGCCGCACCAGTTTCCGATTCTTAGCCAGAGCCTGGTCAAGCAACTTAACTGCCCCTGCAAAAATGACTTCATCCGCATCCGTAGCCTCTTTGGAACTAATGCGGCGGGTAACGGTTTCAAAATCAGCATACCTCAACTTTAGGGTTATAGTTCTGGCGTGCTTGCCATCCTGGCGCAATTCAGCACCGACACGCTCACAAAGATAACGTAGGATAGCTTGAAGAAAGGCACGGTCCAGGGTATCTTCAGCGAAGGTGGTCTCTCTGCTGATAGATTTAGCCTCACCTGGCGGCTCCACCTCCCTGTTATCTATTCCGTTGGCATAATGATGAAGCGTCATCCCAGCAACGCCCAAACGATTCTTGATTGTTTCGGGTGGCAAAGCTGCCAACTGGCCAATAGTCTTTATTCCCAGCGATTTCAATGTCTGCTCCGTTTTTTTGCCAACGCCAGGTAAGCTGGCTACTGGCAATGGCGCTAAGAATTCCTTTTCTTGCCCCACAGTCACCTCAACCAGACCATCCGGCTTACCTAAGTCAGAAGCAATCTTAGCCACCACCTTACAACCAGCCACACCTACCGAAGCAATCAGCTTAAGCTCCTTCTTGACACGCCCCTTTATGTGCAATGCCAGCTCATAAGGAGTGCCATAAGCTTCACAGCCAGTAACATCAAGATAAGCCTCATCCAGCCCTGCCGGTTCCAAACAAGGCGAAAAGTCAGCCAGAATCGCCATAAACTTTTCTGATGCGTCTCGATAGGCAGGAAAACTACCCTGAAGGAAAACAGCCTGGGGGCAGAGACGATAAGCCTGGACTAGAGGCATACCAGCCCGAATGCCGAAAACACGGGCATCATAGGAAGCTGAGGCTACCACACCACGACGGTCAGGACGCCCACCAACTACTACCGGTTTTCCACGCAAGCCCGGTGCCAGTGCCTGCTCCACGGAAACAAAGAACGCATCCAGGTCAACATGTAAAATATAACGATTCACACTCAACAACGATTATAGACTAGATAAGGACAGCTAACAAGGAGAACTCGGCGTAAAAAAATAATGCGAGACTTAAGCCTCGCATTATAACGCTAGATTGACTGGGTTTTTTGTTTCACACAAACTTCGGCGGTGGTGCTTTCTTGGGGTCAATCCCAAGCTCCTTAAGCCCTTTATTACGCAACGTTTCCAAGAGCGACTTCAGTTTTTGGCGCTCAGCTTCAGAAAGGGCAGACATTATCTTCTGAACAGATTTCCTCTTCAGTGCTTGCTTATATGCCTGTTGCCCCTTCTCGGTTATGGTGACTCTCACCAAATTCTTTCTGTGCAAGTCCTTGGTTTTCTTAACGAGTCCGGCCTTTTTCATTCTTTCTATAATTCCCGAAACCGAGTGGGGCCGTCGGAATATCATCCGTGATATCTGGGCCGGTGTCACCTTGTCGCCAATAGCTTTAATAACAAACAGGACCTCAGCCTGTGTGGCTGGAAGGCCATGTTCCTGCAGTTCTGCTTCCCTGGCATTAAATATTATGTCGCTCACCTGATGCAGTAGCACCCACAAGTTGTAGTCGCGATCCACACCTGTAACTTCTGGCATGATTCTCTCCTTCTTGAAATTTGAAATCCCTAATCTACGAATCAATTCTCCTGTGAGAGAACTAACTTATAGCCTGATTCTATCACAATAATCTGTGAAAAAACAAAGGCTTCTAGATAGCATTCTCATCGCCCGTAATAGGTCAAACGGCTAGAGTATCAACGCTCTAGTACTAAAGTACCATCGATGACAAGATTCTTCCTGACCGTAGTTTACGCACTATCCGGTGTCAATTTTATTTGCCGAGTGGTCTCTTGAGATCAAGGCTTTAACTCGGTGCTCAAAGGTTACCCTTTCCAGAAGAACCTGCCTCTGGCACTTAAGGCACTTTACCCGAATATCAACCCCCAACTTCACCACCTGCCATTCATCACCCCCACAAGGATGCTTCTTTCGCAAGCGAACCACATCACCTAGTTCTATATCCATGCGTCTTAGTGGACAATCTGTCTAACTAAATCATTGATATTGTCTCGTAGCTCTACCGCATTATTACGGGCAGCCTGAGCAAAGTCTTTCCCCTGAGAAGCATAAATAATTTGCCGCGAGACAGCGATAATGGCATTCTCCCCCCGGGCATCAACTCCGTATTTAACCGTAGCGGCTAAATCACCACCCTGCACCCCGATGCCCGGTATAAGTAGCGGCATTTCCGGGCATAACTGCCGAACCGACTTAAGTTCTTCAGCATATGTAGCCCCAACAACCAAGCCAATATTGCCACGGACGTTCCATTCCCTGGCTTTACGAGCTACCGCCTCATACAACGGCATGCCTTCACTATTAACCATGCTCTGAAAGTCCACTGACCCCGGGTTAGACGTTCGGCAAAGGATAAAGACCCCTTTATCTTTATACTCGATGAACGGTTCAATCGAGTCAAGACCGAGGTAGGGGCTGACCGTAGCCGCGTCAAAGCCAAAGGTGACGAAAAGAGCTTTAGCATAGGCTTTAGCCGTATTGCCAATATCACCTCGTTTGCCATCACCGATTATCGGGATATGGCCGGGTATATGTTCGATTGTCTTCTGTAAAGCTTTAAGCCCGTCGATACCTAGAGATTCATAGAAAGCCAGATTGGGCTTATAAGCACATACCAGGTCGGCGGTGGCATCAACGATAGCCTTATTGAACTCCAGAAGGCTTATCTTGGGCATCAGCCCCGGGTCAGGATCGAGCCCAACACAAAGCAGGCTCTCATTTCGATGACTAGCCGCCAGAAGCTTATCGACAAATTTCATGTCTAACCCGAATTATAGCTTAAGAAGGCAAGGTATCCAAGCTGTCGCCAATTTGTTTCACGGTCAAGATATCTCGAAACTTCAGCTTTTAACAACAAAGCGATGAATTGTTACACCTGGCGTTACCAAGGTCTAGCGAGAACGCCCGGCAGCTTGCTGCGGGAGGTTCATCACAGTTTCAATTTCCCTCCGAAATACGTATCTCGGACATTTTTTGCCTTTTTCCCAGCCCATGCTTCCAATCCCATTTTCTTGATTAGGTTCAAATTGAAAACCTTCGTATTATGAGGCCTTTCTGACGCTTTATCCGCATAAGGATGAAGATGGTCACATGGAAAGTCAGAGCATTCACAACAAAAGCTAATGCCCTTTTTCTCGATGCATTTGTAAACATTACAGGGTTCAGTCATACCCAGGAAAGCTATTGTTCCGTTCTCGCCGCGACAACCACGGCAAACCGCCTGCTCAAAGGGAATATCCATGTGCTTTGCAATCGCTGCTCTTAGTCGTTCGTTTTCATTTGCTAAGTACACAGGACAGTTAAAACAATCTAATCCACAGGGTGCGGTCATGCGTCTATAATCCATGACATCTCCTCTCTTTCTTCATAGATATTAAATACAAACACAATGATACTCAAAATAAAGAAC
>CAZUEB010000060.1:0-8245 GCA_964619115.1 uncultured Dehalococcoidales bacterium | reverse complement strand
AAGACCAGTTGCCTCATCTTGAGCTGGCACGGGAAATAGCCCGCCGCTTTAATTCTCTTTTCGGTAATACTTTCCCCGAGCCTCAAGCCAAGCTAACCTCTTTTCCTATGGTGCTGGGATTGAATGGCGCTCAGAAGATGGGCAAGAGTTACAATAACTATATTGAGCTGGCGGCTACGCCAAAGGAGACCTCCAAGCTGGTGATGACTGCGGTCACCGACCCGGCCCGGAAATATCGCTCTGACCCCGGTCATCCCGATGTGTGCAATGTCTTCAGCCTCCACGGCTTCTTCAACCCGGACAGTGTAGAAAGGATTGCCGTTGAGTGCCGCTCCGCAGAGATAGGCTGTGTTGATTGCAAGAAATTGCTGGCTGAAGGCATAAATTCAAAACTGGCTGCTTTTCGGGAAACGAGAGCCTCCTTTGCTTCCAGGCCGCAATATGTGGCTGAAGTTCTTGCTGACGGAGCCAGGCGGGCTCAGGCGATAGCCACAAAGACTCTGGCTGAAGTTAAAGAAAAGATGGGTCTGCTTCCGCGGGACGCTTGAAAATTAGACCCTTGTCATTCTGAGTGAAGAGAAGAATCTCATAAGCTGGGAAGTTCCGTTTAGATGAGATTCTTCAGTCGCGGAGTTTATTCTGAGTCAGATCCTTCGGTCGCCCTTCCACGGGAGGACTTCCTCAGGATGACATCTTGAATTCCTATCCCCCGGTGGGAAATAAATTGAAGGTAGCAAGACAAGCTAATGACTTTGAATAACTTGCCCTCAGCCAGAAGCGGTAAAGATGCCCTGGAAGTAGCCATCGCAGCAGCCGAAAAAGCCGGTGGAATCCTCCTTGACTATTTCGGCTCTAAAATACAGGTAAAACAAAAGAGCAAGGGCAATCTGGTTACCGATGCCGATATTTTGTCGGAAAAATTCATACTGGAATTTTTGCAAAACGAATACCCGGATTTCAGCATTCTCTCCGAAGAATCGAATTCCTCCGCTTCGCTTACCGATTGCGCCTGGATAGTCGACCCGCTGGACGGCACCAACAATTACACCTTCGGCATTCCTTTTTTCTGTGTCAATATTGCTCTGGTCAAGGATGGGGATATCCTGCTGGGAGTGACCTATGACCCGGTGAGAGACGAGCTGTTTCATGCCCGGAAAGGGCAAGGTGCTTATCTCAATGGCTCGCAGATTCAGGTTTCCGGGGAGAGTTCACTTCAGGCTTCTCTGGTAGGTCTTGACCTCGGTTATAGCCATGAGCGGGGCGAGGAGATGCTCCGGATAGTCAACAGGCTGTGGGGACAGGTGCATTGCATCAGGGCTATGGGGTCATCGTCTTTAGGTCTGGCTTATGTTGCCTGCAGTCGGGTTAGCCTCTATTTTCATCGTTACCTTTTTCCCTGGGATATCGCCAGCGGGTTACTGTTAGTCAGAGAAGCCGGCGGTGAGGTTATAGATTGGCAGGGTAGACAGGCAAGTTTCCGGGATACTGAGCTCGTTGCCTCGAATAATCGACTTGCGTATGAATTCCTGCAGCAGTTTGGTCAAAGCATCTGAGTCACGGGACGTTTGGAGCAATTAACGTGCCTGATTCATAGATGAAGGGGAGTGTAACTAGAGAGGGGTTTTGCCCCTCTCTGAAATATCATCCCCCTCTCATTTTCAAGGAGAGGGCGACTGAGGGGTGAGGTTGATAAAGAGCTTGAGGCATTTGCTTTGGCTCAACAATAATTGGAGGTTTGTAAAATGAAAATCACAGTCTTGAGCGGCAGCCCCAAAGGTGAGATGAGCGTTACCCTTCAGTATGTGAAATTTATACAGAGGAAATTCCCTCAACATGAACTGAAAATAATTCATATATCCCACGATATTCAGAAGATTGAGAAGGACGAGAAGGTTTTCAAAAGGACTATAGATGATATCGAAGGCTCCGATGGTGTACTCTGGGCCTTTCCGCTTTATGTTCTGCTTGTGCCTTCACAGTATAAAAGATTCATCGAGCTTATCTATGAAAGGGGGGCGCAGGCGGCTTTCAAGAATAAATACGCTGCTGCTCTGACTACTTCGATTAATTTCTACGACCACACGGCGCACAATTATATACATGCCATCTGCGATGACCTGGATATGAAGTTTGTGGAATCGTTCTCCGCCGATATGGATGATATTTTCCACGAAGAGATGAGAGCCAGGCTACTGCTCTTTGCCCGGGGCTTCTTCGAGGCGATTGATAACAAGCTTCCAACCGCAAAAATCTTTGCCCCGTTGACTTACAGCAAATTCTGCTATACGCCGGGCAAGGCAAAGGGCAAGGTAGATACTGGAGGTAAAAGGGTTGTAGTGCTGACTGATGCTCATGATGACCGGTCCAACCTGGCAAAAATGGTGGAGAGGTTCAGAGTCGCCTTCAGTCAGGACATCGAGGTCTATGACCTGCATGATATAAATATTAAGGGAGGTTGTCTGGGCTGTTTACAATGCAGCTTCGACAATGTATGCGTTTATCAGGGACAGGACGAGTTCGTTGACTTCTTCAATACCAGGCTGAGAAATGCTGATGTTACCGTGTTTGCCGGAGCTATTAAAGACAGGTATTTATCTTCCAGGTGGAAAATGTATTTCGACCGGAGCTTTTTCAATGGGCATATTCCAGTCCAGATAGGAAAGCAGAGGGGCTTCATCATTTCCGGTCCTTTAAGTCAGATACCCAACCTCAGGCAGATACTGGAAGCTGAAGCTGAGATGTCACAGGCTAACCTTGCCGATATTATCACCGACGAATGTGAAGACTCGTCTCGACTGGATGCCCTGCTGCAGAATTTCGCCAGTAGATGTGTGCAGCTTTCTGCAGAGAGCTATATCAGACCGCATACATTCCTTGGCGTCGGCGGGCACAAGATTTTCCGGGATTTCATCTGGGCGAGGGCTCGGTTTCCGTTTCTGGCCGACTTTAAGTTCTATCGCAAACATGGCATGTTCGACTTCCCGCAGAAGGATAAAAGGCACCTGAAATACGGCAAAGAGATGATGGATTTAATCAAGACGCCTGAGATGCGGGAGATGGTTCGCAAGATGATAAAGACCGAGATGGTCAAAAACTATCAGAGGATAGCAGAGACCGCGTAGGGTAAGCTGTAAAGACTCCTGCCAGCAGGTTAGGCGATTGTATCCTTTGTCGTACGAATTGCTGTATTAAAGCATATAATGGCATAATTGTCAGGCTGTGTCTGATTTAGACTTCATCTCCATTCTGCTTATAGCTTTGGGTTTATCTGCCGATTGTTTTGCCATAGCCCTTAGCGGCAGCATCTCAATGAAAACAGTTTCTCCCGCTCAAATATTGCGTACTGCTCTGGTCTTTGGAGCTTTCCAGACTTTGATGCCAGTATTGGGCTGGCTGGCAGGTCGAACTATTGTTGACTTTATAGCGGGTTACGACCATTGGGTGGCTTTTGCTTTGTTAGCGCTCGTTGGTGGCAGGATGATTTGGGAGTCATTCCGTTCTGCGGATAGCCAGAAGAGAATTGATATAACCAGAGGTGTCCTGCTTCTGACCCTGGCGGTGGCAACAAGTATAGATGCTCTGGCTGTCGGTCTGACTTTCGCCTTTCTCAGAGTGAACATCGTGCTCGCCTGCCTGACCATTGGTATTATCGCCTTTGGAGGCACTATAGCTGGATTCCTATTGGGGAAAGAAGCAGGGACGCTATTCGGCAGGTATGCCGAAGCTATCGGTGGCGTAATCCTTATCGGCATCGGCATCAGGATACTACTCAGCCATTTGCTTTAGCTGCGGAAAGATCACAAGTAAGATTCTTCGCTACGCTCAGAATGACACAGAATTGGGGCTGGTAGTGCAGGCAAATGTAGGGACAGGGCTTTAGCCCTGTCCGATACGCTGGCTTTTGGCGCCTGTTTTTCTTTCTGAAAGTACGTGGTACCTTTTCTCTATGCATAAAATTACCTATAGGCTATTCACTGTAGCTCTAATGGTAGGTATACTGAAGTAAGCTGAATTAACGATAAGTAATCAGATGTTTCGGGAGATAATTTAAGTGAAAAAGACAGGCAACCAAACCACATCAAGGATAAACGGCTCAGCGGAGCTGGCTCAAGCCCTGGTTCGTTGTGCCGGGACCGGGATTTATATCATCCAGGATGGAAAATTCAAATATGTTAACCCGCTGTTCCATGAGATGACAGGTTATACGCAGAAGGCGCTACGAGATGTGCGCGCTCTCGACCTGGTTCATCTTGATGATAGAGAAGCGGTCAGGAGTAAGGCAATAGAAAGCCTCAAGGGTGGTAGTTCTCTTCCATGCGAGTACAGATTCATAAAGAAGAGTGGTGAGGTGATGTGGGTCTTGGAGAGGCTCACCTCAACCGAATATAAAGGAGAGCGGGCTGCCGTGGGAAGCTTCATGGACATCACCGAGCGCAAGCAGGCGGAAGACGCCCTGGCAAAGTCGGAAGCGAGATACCGGACCATAATGGACGAGACGCATGACGACTATTTTGAGGTTGACCTGGCGGGCAATTACATATTTGCAAATGATGTCTTATGCCGCGGCATAGGGTACACCGCTGAAGAGCTGATAGGCAAGAGATACAACCTTACCACCAATAGCGACGATGCTGAAAAAATGTATAAGGTCTTTCACCAGGTCTATCTTACCGGTGAGCCAATCAAAGCCCATAACTTCAAATTCGTTCGCAAGGATGGCAGCATCGGGATAGGTGAGCTATCGGCTTTTCCTATGCGAAATGAGAACGGCGACATAGTCGGCTTTCGTGGAGTCATCCATAATGTTACCGAGAATGTAATGATGGAGGAAGCCTTAAGGCAGTCGGAGGCGAGATACCGGACCATAATGGACGAGACGCATGACGACTATTTTGAAGTTGACCTGGCGGGCAATTACACCTTCGTAAATGATGCCATCTGCCGCAGCGTAGGCTGCACGGCGGAAGATATGATAGGTAAGAAATACAGCGTCAACACCCCTGGTGAAGATGCTAAAAGAATCTATGAGGCTTTTCACCAGGTCTATCTTACCGGTCAGCCAGTCAAAGCCCTTACATTCAAATTCATCCGCAAAGATGGCAGCTTCGGGGTGGGTGAGCTGTCGGCTTTCACTATGAGAGATGAGAGCGGCGAAATAATCGGCTTTCGTGGAGTCAGCCATGATGTTACCGAACGAGTGATGATGGAGGAGGCTCTAAGGCGTTCGGAGGAGAGATATCGGACTATACTGGAGGAGATAGAGGAAGGTTACTATGAGGTGAATCTGGCTGGTGATATCACCTTCGCCAATAAAGCAGCCTGCCGCCAATTCGGACGCTCCGAGGCAGAGTTAATCGGGATGAGCTATCGGGAATATGTGCAAAAAGAGGATGTGAAGAGTGTGTACAGAGCTTGGAACAAGGTCTATCGGACGGGCGAGCCATTGAGAGCTTATCCTTTCGCAACAATCAGGAAAGATGGCACGCAGCTATTCTTAGAAAACTCGGTCTCTCCCTTGCGTAACAAGGAGGGAAAGATTATAGGGTTCAGGTCGGTCAGCCGTGATGTTACCGAGCGTAAACAGTTTGAGCAGAAGCTTGCTGATATGGCAACGCATGATTCGCTTACAGGTCTGCCCAACAGGATGTTGCTGAATGACCGTCTTACCATGGGGCTGGCTCTATCGCGGCGCGGTGGTAGCAGGCTGGCTGTAATGATGCTCGATTTAGATAAGTTTAAAGTTATTAACGACACCATGGGACATGACATCGGTGACCAGCTACTGAAAGCCGTTGGAGAGAGATTAGCCAGCGTTACGCGTAAGAGTGATACCGTTGGCCGTATGGGCGGAGACGAGTTCGTCCTGGTGCTACCGCAAATTTCACGGCCTTCTGACGCTGCCATGTTAGCCCAGAGGATATTAGATATTTTCCGGGAGCCGTTTGTTTTTGATAGTCACCAGCTCAATGTCACCACCAGCGTCGGCATCGCCGTTTATCCCGATGATGGGAAAGAGATTGAAGAGTTATTGAAGAACGCTGACACCGCCATGTACCGGGCTAAGGAGCAGGGTCGGGATGACTATAGGTTCTATAGCGGCGACGGGACCGGGGCTTACGATAGAGCGCACATAAGCTTATGATAGCTTGCCCGTTGATAGCTTATTGCGGATAAATTCACGCCATTATCCGGTGCCACGTCCACATTCTGTTTAGCCGTCCATAGCATAGCTAGGTATTGCTTTTCCTTTTAAACGCAGGTACAATCTTGAGACTTTTGTTGCCGTATTAAATTTGGAGGTGATTTTTGGGAGTAAAGGTTGTAACCGATAGCGGCTCGGACATGCCGGCTGAGATTGTCAAGGAGTTGGGCATTACCATTGTGCCCGTGTATATCTATTTCGGTGATAAGGCTTATAAGGACGGCGTGGACATAGGACCGGATGAGCTGTACAAGAGGCTGGTTGACGGTCCCATTTATCCCACCACCACCCAGCCCATGCCTTCTGACTTCGCTAAGGCTTATGACGAGCTATCTAAAGATGCCGATGCCATTGTGTCCATACATCTGCCAGCCAGGCTCAGCGGCACCTACAATGCGGCGCTGCAGGGCGTGGAGATAGCCAAGCCTAAATGTGAAGTCCACGTGGTGGACAGCTTGTGTGTGTCTGTGGGACTGTCGCTAATAGCCATGGCCGCGGCTCGGGTGGCTAAGGCAGGCGGCAAGCTGGCGGATGTCCTGGAGGAGACGAAGAAGGCTATCAGCCAGACTCAAATCCGCGGCCTGCTGGAAACCCTGCAATATCTGCTCAAGGGCGGGCGCATCACCAGAACCAAGGCGCTGGTGGGCACGCTGCTGAACGTGAAGCCTATACTGAACATACGCGATGGTGAACTCTTTCAGGCGGGCATGGCTCGTTCTTATGCCAAGGGCTTAGAGCAGATGTTCGATTTCGTAAAAAATGTTCCCAGACTGCAGGAAGTGGCTATCGTCCAGAGCACGGTTCCCGATGAGGCAAACGCGCTTAAAAATCGTATCGCCTCCCTCATAGATGAGAAGAAGATTATGATGGCCAGGCTGGGCGCCGGCTTGGGCGTGCACGGCGGTCCCGGCACTATTTTGGTGGCTGCCAGGGGCGGCTAAGGCTTTATTATCACCTTTATCGATTGTTCCGGCTTCGTCTGGACGTCGAACGCCTCCATGATTTTGTCCAGCGGGAAGGTGTGAGATATAAGCGGTTTTACGTTCACCTTGCCGCTGCCGATTAGCTTTATCGCCTCCCTGACCTCCTGGCTTACCGGTTGTCGCCCCCTGCTGAAAGAGCTTATAAGGCGGAGCTGCTTATGAATTATGCGGTTGATATTCAGCGGCACCTCCTCCTCGAACAGCCCCACCATGACGATGCGTCCGCCGCTGCGTGTCATTTCTATTGCCTGCCGCAGCACGGATGGCACCCCGGAGCACTCCATGACGATATCGGCGCAGCCGCCGCCCTTGCCGCTGAAGCTGCGTCCCGTGCCCGTGATTTCGATTACCCTTTGCACCGGGTCCTCTTTGCTGGCGTCGATGGCTATATCGGCGCCGAGCTCCTTAGCCAGTTGCAGTCGCTTTTGTGAGACCTCTGCCACTATTACCTGTGACACGTACTGCTTGAGCACCAGCATCACCGATAAACCGATGGCGCCCAGACCTGTGACCACGGCAGTCTCATGGGGCTGTGGTTCTGCCATCATCACCCAGCGGTATCCTCCCCACAGTGGTTCTATAAGTGCCGCCTCCTCGAAGCTCAGCGAATCGGGTATCTTGAATACGTTCACGTTGAGCGCCGCGTCCGGGACCAGCACATATTCGGCGTAGCCGCCGTTTTTGCCGTAGCCGATGAGCATATGCCTTTGAATTCTGTCGCACATCCAGAACCTGCCCGATTTACAATACTCGCATTCGCCGCACGGCTTATGCGCGATAGAGGGGCACCATTGTATCTGTCCCCGCTGGCACCAGAAGCATTTACCGCAACCCCGCGCCGTCTCAATAGGTTGAACCACTATGGCGATTACGCGGTCGCCCGCTTTTATATCCTTAACCTTCTTGCCCACCTCGGCGACCTCGCCTGACAGCTCGTGTCCCATCACGAATCCAGGGCGTCCCATAATGCCCGTTTTATACGTATGCACGTCCGAGCCGCAGATGCCGCAAGCCTTAACCCTGATTAGCACATCCGTCGGTTCCCTCCTGGGGACTTCTA
>CAZUEB010000059.1:1353-8292 GCA_964619115.1 uncultured Dehalococcoidales bacterium | reverse complement strand
ATTGCCAGAGCCGATAAGCTGGTTAAAGCCAGAGCCTACGGAGAAGGCAATCTGCTGATGCTGGTCGGCGCTGATACCGGCCGTGACGGACTTCACGGTGCCTCCGGCCTGGCTTCGAGAACTTTTGAAGAAGAACGAGAGCTAAGGTCTGCAGTCCAGGTTGGCAATCCCTTTCTGGAGAAACTGCTCATAGAAGCCTGCCTCGAGCTAGCTGAAACCGATTGGATTACCGGCATGCAGGATTTAGGTGCCGCAGGGCTGACCAGCTCAGCCGTGGAATCAGCATCCAGAGGTGGCGGCGGTATCGAAATCGATATCCTCAAAGTACCAAGACGTGAAAAAGGCATGACCCCTTACGAGGTGATGTTATCCGAATCACAGGAGAGGATGTTAGTGGTGGTTAAGAAGGGTTACGAAGGCAAGGTAAAAGCTCTATTTGACCGGTGGGAACTACGCTCGGATATAATCGGCCATGTGACCGGTGATGGCTTAGCCAGAATTAGAGAGGGCGAAAAAGTGGTGGCTGAGGCACCTGTAAACCTGCTGACATCATCCCCTGTTTACCGAAAGCGGGTTAAAAAACCAGAGTGGCTCAACAAATTACAGGACTTTGATGTCACCTCAATTCCCGATTTGTCACGGAAGAACGCGAGCTCAACTCTTCTCCGTCTGCTGGCGTCACCTAACATCACCAGCAAGCGCTGGGTATACCGCCAGTATGACCACCAGGTGGGCAATAACACCGTGGTCCTACCGGGTAGCGATGCGGCAGTTCTGC
Organism: uncultured Dehalococcoidales bacterium; assembly: GCA_964619115.1. Taxonomy (GTDB): domain Bacteria; phylum Chloroflexota; class Dehalococcoidia; order GIF9; family UBA5629; genus 9FT-COMBO-48-23. The sequence continues at coordinate 7,514 of CAZUEB010000059.1, read as the reverse complement.
GCATAAAAGAGACAAAAAAAGCAATATCATTAACCACCGACGGCAATGGCCGGTACTGCTATGTGAATCCTTATCTCGGCGGCATTGTGGCTGTGGCTGAAGCAGCCAGAAACCTTGCCTGCAGCGGTGCTCAGCCACTGGCTGTCACCAACTGCCTCAACTTCGGCAATCCAGAGAAAGACGATGTTTACTATCAGCTAAAAGAGTGCATTGATGGTATGGCTAGAGCTTGTCGAGATTTGAAAATACCGGTTATCAGCGGCAACGTCAGCCTGTACAACGAGACCAAAGGCGAAGCCATGTATCCGACCCCGGTAGTCGGAATGGTCGGGGTTATCGATGATGTAGCCAAACATTGCACCTCCGGATTCAAGAATGAAGGCGATCTGGTATTTTTGCTGGGTGATAGCCAAACCATTGACAGCAGTATTGGCAGCAGTGAATACCTCGAATTAGCACATGGTATAATAAAGGGCAATCCCTACATTGATTTGGAGATGGAGATACGATTGCAGCGCTGCTGCCTTGAAGCAATCAGACGAGGACTAATAAAGTCCGCTCATGACTGCTCCGATGGCGGGCTGGGCGTTGCCCTGGCAGAGAGTTGCCTGGCTAGTGGTCTCGGCTTCTCAAGCTATGATTTGGAGGCTGAAGGCAGGCTGGATGCAACCCTTTTCGGTGAGGCTCAATCAAGAATTATAGTCTCAATAACACCAAAATCAGTCTGGAAATTAGAGAGGCTTGCCACTCGCTATAATATAGCGGCCACAAAGCTGGGGGCAGTAGGCGGCAACCGATTGATACTTAAAGGCTACATAGATTTATCGCTAAAACAGCTGGGGGAGGCTTGGTGGAATGGTCTTGAGAAATTATTATAAATGGAGGAAACACTTGGCTGAAATCAGTCCTTTTTCAGGCATACGCTATAATCAGGAAATTATTGGGGACATGGCGTCAGTTATCTGCCCGCCCTACGATGTTATCTCTTCAGACGAACAGAGAGCCTATTATGAGAGAAGCGAATACAATGTCATCCGCCTCGAACATGGAGTAGCGCTGCCCGATGATACGAAAACCGACAACAAACACAGTCGAGCCAGTGCTACCTTCGATAAGTGGCTGAAGGAACATGTGCTGGTAACAGACCCTGTGCCCTCATTCTACATACACGAACACGTATTCACTCATCAGAACATCAGAAAAAGGCGTCTAGGACTAACAGCCTGTGTCAGGTTGGAACCCTGGGAGAAAAGGATTACATTTCCTCATGAGAATACTGTCCCCGGGATTAAAAGCGACCGACTGGAGTTGATGCGAGCCTGCGCCGCCAACTTCAGTCCGCTCCTTGGGCTTTATGAAGACATGGGACAGAAAGTCACCAAGTTATTAACCACACAGGCTAGCCGTAAGCCGGCGATTGATTTTGCCGAAGACGGTGAAACACACAAGCTCTGGGTAGCCAACGAACCTGAATTCGTGCAGAGAGTCAGTCACTTCCTGGCTTCAAAGCCCATTTATATTGCCGACGGACACCACCGCTATGAAACAGCACTGGCTTATCGAGACGAAAGGCAACAAGAAACCACGACTGCTAAAGGTGACAAAACCTTCAAATTCGTCATGATAACGCTGGTGTCTTTTTCCGACCCCGGCCTTATCGTGCTACCCGTCCACCGCTTGATACGCAATTTGTCTTCTGAATCTCTGGCTCAATTCAGAAACAACCTGGAAACGTTTTTCGAACTGGAATCCGTGCCTCTGGATGAAACTGGCTTACCCGAAATAAGCGGAGCCACTACGAGGGTCTTAGGATTGGAACCAGGCAGTACCGTAGCCTTGAAACTTCGCCAGCCATCATCCATCAAGGAAATAATGCCCAAGGAGCATTCCGAAGTTTATAAAAGGTTAGACATCAGCATAGTCCAGCACCTTGTCATAGACAAGCTCACTGCAACGGCTAAAAACAGCAGCGTTATTTATACTCCAGATATGTTGGAGGCTCGGCGACTGGTGGAAGGTGGTGAATATCAACTAGCTTTTCTTCTAAATCCGATACCGGTGGCAACCATTAAGGCAATAGCCGATGCCAACGACAAGATGCCCGGGAAATCAACCTATTTCTACCCCAAATTGCCCACCGGCTTGGTTATCAACAGCCTTGAGGGAACATTGTAAGGCAAGCTTGGTTGTAGCCACATCAACGGCGCATGCCACCGGGAATCATATTGCCCCCTGGGCCGCCAGGGAAACCACCACTGGATGAGCCTATAGTAGTTACAATACTTGAAATCGTAAAGCTGGTAATTTGAGTGCCTGGGGTATACGTTCCACCAGAGTACAGACCGTCAGTCACCTTGCCTGTTGAGCTACCTCCACAGTAAACAATATAGGTTGAACCGTTTTTCAGTTCGGGCGAGCTTAATACCACTGACTGATATGCTTTTGTCGGCACAAATGTAAGAATTACCTCTCCGTCTTCGGTTTCAATATGAACCATGGTGTTTGCCTGCTGAGATGATGTGAGATCCAGCATCACTGAGTACTGGGTTGATGATGTGCCGGGAGCCTGTGCCATGCCGGAGCTGCCTACCGCAACCAGGAAACCGCCGGTCACTTTAAAGCCGACATGGTCAAGAGCGCCGTTGTCGTTGGCTGTAGGACCGTTTATAATAACAACACCTCCGTTCATATTGATTGCGCCGTTTATGTCAAGACCGTCACCCATAGCATCAATGGCAATATATCCGCCGTTGATATTGAGGTAGTTATTACCGGAAGAGTTGAAATTATCTTGCCCCGGTTGTCCATTGATCGGGGGATTGCCCATTTGATCCTGTTGTCCCATAGTTGGAGGATTGGCATTTTGGTCTGGTTGCCCCATCATCGGTGGAGTGCCCATTTGCCCCGGTTGTCCCATAGTTGGAGGGTTAGCGTTTTGACCCGGTTGCCCCATCATCGGTAAACCATCATTTCCACCGATGATGTTGATGCCGTCATCGCTGGAAATAATGTGAATATCTCCGTCATTAACAGTAACAACTGCGCTTTCAAGACCCTCATAGCATCTGGTAATGCTTATATCTCCGCTGTTGATTTCTAAGGAGGAATCCGAATGCATGCCGTCATCACCGGAGGCTAAAACGATATTCCCGCCGCTAATGGTTACGCTGTCGTTTGAATTGATAGCATCATCGGCAGAATCTATATTAATGGTACCGCCCATGATGGTTATATCAACAGCCGCCTTTATCCCTTTTGTACTGACCGCATCAATAGCGTTATTAGAGTTATTTGCCATACCCCGGTTATCCCAGGGGTTTCCCATGTTGCCGGATTTGAGACTGCCGTTGACGCTGCCGCCACCCGATGATATCTTTATATTCCCGCCACTTATAATAACCCTTGTTTCTGCTTGAATACCGTCCTTTCCAACAGTGATATGTAGTGTACCGCTCTCAACAACAATGTATCCCTTTTCCGAATCCTCATCGTTATTGGACTGCATCCCGTCGCCACCCGCATTCACTGAGATATTTGCGTACTTGACAGCAATGCAGTCCCTGCCCCTGATAGCATCATTTACAGCGTTTACAACGATATTGCCGCCTATAATTTTAAGTTCGTCCTTACTTGTAATGCCGTTGTTATAATTGGCATTGACCGTCAGTGAACCGCTGCCGTTAATGGTGAGGTCATCCTTGCTGAAAATCGCTGCATTAGGTTCGTCGGATGTTGAATCCGCAAATGTATAAGAATCTCCATCCGTTACATTATTTTCAGTGCCTTCTGCCAGGGTGATAACTGTTTTATTTGCTTTGTAAACATATATAGGAGCACTGGTGGAACAGGTAATATCAACTCCGTATAGAATGAGCCTTACTGTTTCTTGATCCTCAGTTTTTACTACTATCTGTCCATCGTCCAGGGTACCGCTTATGTAATACGTGCCAGCAGACGTAATTGCTATTTTATTGCCGTCAACTACTACGCCGTCTCCATCTATGATTATCGAATTGCCTTTCAATATGATATAGGTTGTTTCAGAGCTGTTCCAGCTGGAACCCATATCATCACTGTCATACTTGACGGAAATCGTGCTAGGTGTACTATCTGAATTTTGTTTTGTATCAATGGCTGTGCCCAATTGATCTTCAACCTTATTTTCAGACTGGGATGAAGGTATGGCATTGGTGGATTCAACTTTACCACCGAAACAACCGGCAACGGCAAAGGCAAGAGTTAGCACCAACAGTAGTACTATTATTTTTTTCATGGTAATCTCTTTTTGTCTAGCATAACCCTATCCTCACCGTTTTCCGTGTTTCTTCGCTGGGTCGCTAGCCGACGAAAATCTCGACCTTAGCTGCTCCCGCAAGCTGGTTAAGCTCATTGGTAAAGGCTGCCCAATCGAAGCCTGATTGTCTCCGGTACTGATAGTTCAAACCAACCCGGTCGTCCAGCGTGGACATGGTCTCCAGGCTCAGACCGTGAAGCCGTTCCTTGAGGAACGCGGTTAGCTTTTCCTCCAGCGCGGGGAAAGATTGTTGATCAACAGAAATCATCAGATTTCCCCTTCCAAACATTGTGACCCGGTTACGCGTCAACCATTGGATTCCCAGCGCGATAAAGACGACAACAAACAGCAGGACTGTTACCAGGTAGTTGCCGGTGGCTGCACCAATCGCGGAAGCGATTAACAGTAGAAGAAAGCCGATTTCGGCAGGGTCTTTCACAGGCGTGCGGAAACGCACAAAGGACAGGGCTCCCAGGAGCCCAAGGGAGAGCGGGATAGAGGTCTGAATACCCAGGAACAGCGTGGTGATGGCTGGGCCACCGATGAGAAATGTTCGATGTACCCCGGCGCCGATGTGCCTTGAGCCGTAGAACATCTGGTACATGAAATAAACGATTACGGCAGCCACTAACGAGAACCCTATTGGGATGAGAGCCTCCCACACTCCCAGCTTAGATTGAAACAATGTTGTAAATTCTTCTAACATTTTTCTCCTTTTTTTATAGCTGAATATTTTTACCCGAGGGCGATAGTCGCCCCACAATACCTGGCTTATCACTATGCGAATCAATACAAGAAGAGTATTTGGAAAATCGGCTCCAGTCTAAATCCAATATCCTCATACGCCTGAGGGTTACGGGTAGTTCCATACTCGTGCTTTTAATCTCAATAACGGCGCTGGGCAGCTCCAGATCACGTTCCCCGTTACCAATTCCACGAGCAACCATTGTAGAACGTATATGACAGTCAAGCGACACCCTTTGGCCGGTAAGTATTTCGTTGAAACGGTAACGCCAGTAGGATATCTTTACTATCGGCTGGAGAGGCTCCGATGGGAAATAGTCAAATTTTGCCAGAGTATCCACCAGCAGGGTCTTCGGAATAATACCTTTTCCCAGATTATCCAGTGCCAGTTTCTCCGCAGGCACCTGCAATTTGAGACGCTGCTTGGTGCTGGCAAATCCTTGCCTTGATTTCAACTCCAAAAATATGGCCAGAATATCAGAAAGATTCTTTTCTTCGCCGTACCAGCGAATACGCACTTTGTCTTTGCGCAAATCACCGGCAAGTGATTTGTTATGCTGCTCCAACTCTGCAGTATCAAAGTACAGGCTGTTGATTTGCTCAGACGGGTATTCAGCATCAAAGTGGCAGACCTGTCGCAGCAACCCATAAGCAAGACCAACATTCTTCGGTATCACATAGAATTTGCGCTCAATTCTTTGCGGCAGGTGATCGATACTTGTATTCGCTTCAAATAATTGGACAGCCATTTGACTTACTGGTTGCCTCCTGTAACAGTCTCTTGATTTATCTGACCGGCGTCGGGCGTTGCTACGGGAAACACAGGTTGCTGGCCGCCTGGATTTCGTGGTAATCCTGGCCGGTTACCCTGGTTTCCGGGGAACCCACCACCTCCCTGGTTACCTCCATTGCCTGTTCCATCGCTGGACTTGCTTGGCAGCGTTCCCTCAAGCTGTTGCCTTATCGATTCTACGCGCTGAGTCACGAAAGCCTTCAAGCCTATATTTAGCCCCATACCACTCATCCGAGTGCTGGTGGCAACATCTTCACCCAGCCCCTTTTCGAATTCGGCGGTAGAATAAAACTTCAGCGTATCAGCCTCTACATAGGGACGTATCAAACT
>CAZUEB010000059.1:0-1253 GCA_964619115.1 uncultured Dehalococcoidales bacterium | reverse complement strand
CCATCAACTTCATAGAGATAGTAATTATGACCAAACTGTCCGGTATAGTTATCAAGGTGTACCAGGACAGTGGACACCGCCAGGTAACGCAGCACCTGGTCAACATCCAGCACTTTCTCAATCTCCTCCTGAAAGGTCTCATCCGGTTCTTTATTCAAGACATCGAGCAAACTAAGGAGAGCTGAATGGTCTGGCTTGTTCTCATTAGTTTTCAACCCCATTTGCTTTAGTAGATTACCGCTCCGATTCCCTGGCATGCCTGGTGCCATACCTCCGGGTGGTTGCATGCCTTCTCGTGGAGGTATTCCCTGCAGTGGTGTCATGCCTTCAGGTAGTTGCATACCCTCTGAAGGAAACCCCTCCGGCGGTGGTCCCATTCCTTCAGTCGGTTGCATACCTTCTCCTGGGAATAAACCCTGTGGTGGCACCATATTCTGGGCTATATGAGGGGAGGTTCCTGCTTCACCAGTGTTTGACTTGGGTGCAAGGGCTTGCATAATCTGCACCAAATTTCCACCACCGATGTTTACCCCCGCTTCGCTGACTTCGTCTGCAGAGGAAACTGCTTCCAGGCTGTCAATGTCTTCTTCTGTCCAGTTAAGGTAAGCCGCCGGGCTTTCCGGCTTGTACAGGTTACCGGTGCTATCGGCAAAATTGTTGCTCAAGAAAGTCTTGTCTATCTGCTCCACCATGGTGTAAAGGCCAAGGTGGGTGTCATTTACCCACAGGTCAACGAAGGAGGCGCGTGGAGTGGGCATACCCATTTGTCTGAACAGGTCGTAGGACAGAAACTCACGTATTAGCGTGGGATCACTAAAGCCGTTATTAAAATTAACCTTCTTCAAGCCATAAAAGGTACGCTCCGAATTAAAAAAGTTAAAGTCTACCTTGAGACTCATGCGTGAGGTGCCAGACTGTGCCACCGACATCAGAGAGGAATTACCCTTGGGTCTGACAGCAACATCTGGCACGAGTTCCCCGTCATACCAAATATCCGCCTTCACATACTCCTCCGCCCTAGCGTTCTTTTGCGTGAACTCCCAGTCATCTGCTGCCATTACAATGCGCACGGCGACAACACGGTCGGTATAAAACGGTGCTGAATCGTCACTTTCTACTTGCCATGACAACTGGCCGCTACATCCCGCCAGGCTAGTAAAAAGTGGTGCAAGTAGTAAGCACGACAGCAGTATACCGGTGAACTGATATAATCTATTCTTGCTCATAATTCGCCTATTGCTTACCAGGTAATC
>CAZUEB010000058.1:0-8310 GCA_964619115.1 uncultured Dehalococcoidales bacterium | reverse complement strand
TGACTCTTAATCAGCAGGTTCAGGGTTCGAGCCCCTGGCGGCTCAGATTCAAACCACGATTGCTAAATCAAGCCGTAGCATTTCTCGAAGCGCTTGTCGGTTTCTTGATATTGTCAGGCTATTTTGGCGCTGCAGGTATATACATTTGCTCGGTGTATTCTTTTGCCATGCGCCGGGCGCTGAACAGTGGCGTGTTAGAGCGGATGGCTTCTTTGACTATCTGTATCCAGCCATGCGGGATACCGCTTATGTCACGGTCATAGTATAGAGGAACTATTTTCTCCTCTAGCAGGCGGTATAGCTCTTCGGCGTCTGCATTGTCGTGTTCAGCAGAATTGGAAGTTTCTGCATCGCTTTGAATTGCCCAGCCATTCTTCCCGTTGTAGCCTTCGCACCACCAGCCGTCAAGCATACTGAGATGCAGCACTCCGTTAAGGGCTGCCTTCTGGCCGCTGGTTCCGCTGGCTTCATGAAATAGCTGAGGGGTGTTGAGCCAGACATCGGCGCCATGTACGAGGTAACGCGCCATGTGCATATCGTAATCCTCAACAAAGACGATTTGTCCACCGAACTCGTGGTCTTTAGCCGCGTTGTATATTTTTTGGATTAGCTGTTTACCGCCTTCATCACTGGGATGCGCTTTCCCAGCGAATATTATCTGGATAGGCTGGAGTTCGTTCTGAAGTATGCGTTTCAGACGGTCAAAATTGTGAAAAATAAGTGTGGCTCGCTTATAGCTGGTAAAGCGGCGGCAGAAGGCTATGGTGAGTGCTTCAGGGTCGAGCAAGCCACCCATTACTAATGCCTGTTCTGGCGTTACATGGTCTCCAATCCAGCGTCTCCGCGCTCGTTCTTTAATCGCACTGATGAGCTTGTTCTTCAACCATCGGCGCATTGCCCATATTTTCTCGTCCGGGATGCCGATAACCTTTTCCCACATAGCCGGGTCGTCATGCTTCTTCAGCCAATCATTATCAATATGTGCTTCATACAGATTGGCTGCCTGCGGTGCCACCCATGTGGGAACATGTACGCCGTTGGTCACCGAGTCGATGGGCACATCCTTCTCTTCTTTATCGGGCCACAGGCAATGCCATGTTCTTCGACAGGTGCCGCCATGCAGTTGGCTGACGCCATTGCGATAGTCAGACATTCTAAGACCTAATATGGTCGTGTTGAGGGATGAATTATCTGATTCCTGTGCACCCAATTTCAGCAGTTCCTCCATGTCTATCTTGAGAGATTCCCAATAGCTGTGGAAATATTTCTCAATTAGCTCGCGTGGAAAGGTATCGTTAACACCAGGGACCAGCGTGTGTATGGTGGTGACCGTCGTGGCGCGCACTGTATTGACAGCCTCGGTAAATTTGATGCCCTTTGCCACTAATTCACGAATGCGCTCCAGTGTCATAAAGGCGGTATATCCTTCGTTAGCATGCCAGATGGTCGGTTCGATGCCGAGCGCCCGCAGGACACGTACACCGCCAATTCCTATGATGATTTGCTTTTGCAAGCGCGTATCCTGGTCGCCAGCATAAAGCCGTGCCGAAAGCTCGCGGTCGGGTTGCGAATTCCCTTCAACGTTAGTATCCAGCAGATAGAGCTTTACCCGCCCGACATTCACCTGCCACACTGTAACCTGAACCAGCCTTGTATTCAGGGGAACTTCGACGATTATCGGTTTACCTTCAGCGGTAAGCACCGGGCTGATAGGTGCTTCGCTGAAGTTTAATCGCTCATAGACTTCTTCTTGCCATCCATCGGCAGATATATGCTGATGGAAGTAGCCCTGTGGATACATAAATCCCACGCCTACCAGAGGCAAGCCGAGGTCGCTCGACTCTTTGCAATAGTCGCCTGTCAGGACACCGAGCCCGCCGGCGTAAAGAGGTAACGAGTTATGGATAGCGAATTCCAGTGAGAAATAGGCTATTGTCTGTTGCCCCAGGTGCGGATATTGTGTATTAAACCAGGTGTCGGCTCCTGACATCGCGTTCTTGAAGTAGCTCATAACGAAGTCATACTTTTTAAGGAATATGGGGTCTTGAGCAGCGGCTACCAATCGATGAGGCTCGATTTGTTGCAGTAGCTTGACTGGATTATGCCCGGTAGCTCTCCACATGGCATTATCCAGGGCTTTGAACAGCTGACGCGCCTCTATATTCCAGCTCCACCATAGATTGTAGGCTAGCTCATTCAGCCCCTCGATGCGCCTCGGAAGCTTCGAAACTGACAGGTTATTCATAGTTCGGATAAGCGATTATTATACCTGTTGTGCAGGCGCTAAGTAAATTTGCGATACTCCTAGCCAATGATGATGTCATCAAGTGCTCGCTTGGGTACATGATGTACACTCTGGCTGTCCCGCCAGTATCTGGTATTTCCATCTTCACCGAGCGCATCGATAACAACCGTTTCTTTAGGTTTGCCCAGGGCTATGACGAGTAGTATTTCATATTGTGGCGGGATGCCCAGAGCTTTGCTGAGCTCCGACCTTTTCACTGTAGCAATCATACAGCCACCCAGACCTTTTTCTGTGGCGCCGAGCAGAATGCTCTGGGCTGCTATACCGTGGTCGCAGCCAAATGCCTGGCTTATCTCCTTGTCTCCAAGTACTATTATGTAGGCCGATGGTCTTTCACCTTCAGCCGGGCCAGGCCAGTCTTTGAGAAAAGCAGCCCAGCCAAGTAGCGGAAATATCAAGGCGTTCTTTTTTGGGTCGCAGGAGAGCATGTATTTCAGTGGCTGCATATTGAGTGCTGAAGCCGAAAGCCTGGCCAGGTCAACCAGCTCCTTCAGCGTCTCCAACTCCACGGGGACATTTTGATGGAACTTTCGATAGCTCCTGTTTTTATGTACCAGGTCTTTTATCATGGCTTTTTCCTCCTTTTTAGCATATTTTATAGTTATTTCCGACTATAATGTCATAAGCTGGAAACCCCAGACGCCGATATAGGCAAAGAGTATGTGCTTGGGTATCCTGCCGGCAGCACCGAAGAGTAGAAACTTCCATACTGGCAAGCGAAGCAGACCAGCGGCAGCACCGGCTAGGTCGAAAAACGGATTGGGTATCAGTGCGAGTACAAAGATAGTGGGGCTTCCCCATCTTTTCATCCACCGCACCATTCTGGCGTAGAGCCCCACGTTATCTACGGCTAGCCTGCCACCATAGCCTAAAAGATACCCGGTCATCTCGCCGATTGTTCCTCCTATGCCGGATACAATTCCTACCAGTACAGGGTTCAGTATGGCGCCGAGTGTAGCTACCAAAATCCATCCGGGCACAGGTACTACTATGCTGCTGCAAGTTATTATGGAGATTATGAAGACACCGAGATAGCCATACACTTCAAGCTCTGCTATCTTGTCTCGGTTGAGGAACAGGAAAACAGACAGTGCCACTACAAAGAGCAAGGCAAAAATCTGAAGGTAGCGCTCCCTTGTCCAGAATCGCTTTTTTGTCTTGTTGTCTGTCTGCTGCACTAGCTTGAGTTAACCTTCCTTACTTTTTACCCTGACTGGTATGACCAGGGCAGAGCCGAGTATAAAATAGAAGATACAAATTAAAAGCATGATTGAGTAGCCAAAGCCGTATCGCTGGATATTGAAAAAATCGATTACCGGGCCGGTGAGCCTGGCTAACGCTCCGGCACCAGCTGTGGCTATGTTGGTCAGCCCCAGGTAGCGGGCTTCTTCGCCCGCAGGAACCAGGTCGGTAGCCAGCGCCCAGTTGGTGCTTAGAAAAGCTCCTGCTGAGGTCCCGACGAGACCACCACAGACCAGTATGCCAGCATAAGTGTGTGAAAAGAATAGCACCAGGATACCAATTATACCCACAAATCCTGAGAAGAGAATAATCGGTTTGCGTCCTAGCCTGTCAGAAAGCTGCCCCGCAGGGTAAACTGCCAGGAGCAGGAAAATGCCCACAGTAATCAGGAGGTCTGCGGTTACTCCTGCCGGGTTGGGATGATTGATTACGTCTCTTATGAAGTACAGGGCGAAGGTTTGAAGCACTACCATTGCCATCAGGATAAACAATCGGGATAAGAGAAACCATATAAAGCTCATATTTCTTTTGGCGTCGATCTTGTAGGCGCCGGCCACTGTTTTTGCAGTGAATGGTTTATCGTCGAGACATGATGGCGGCTCTTTTACTGTCAGCATAGTGGCAACCATGCCTCCCAACAGTATTGCCCCGGGTACTCCTATTGCCAGCCATAGCCACATTTCACCGCCGCCGCTGGCGTAGTTATCCATCAGGTAAGCCACTATGCGCAGGAAGGCTACTCCGCCTAATATTTCCGCCAGGCTCTTGGCTCCTGATGCCACTCCCTTGCGGTCTTCTGGTACCAGGTCCGGGATAAACGCCTGGAACGGTCCCTGAGCGATATTGGTGGCTACTTGAAGCAGGCAGTAGCCTAAAAGCAGGAAAGAGAAGCTGCCGGAAATTCCTATGCTGGGGAGGAAAAGCAGAGCCAGAAGCGTTCCCGCCAGGATGAAGGGCCGACGGCGGCCAAAGCGGGAGCTGAAGCGGTCGCTGATTGCCCCGGCCACTGGTTGAACAAATACGGCTATCATCGAACCGGCGAAGGTCAGAAGCCCGAGGTAAGTATTTTTCTGTGCTTCGGGAGTGAATTCCAGAAGTCGGAGCGGAATTATTACACTGTGCAGACTGGGCCAGAGAACCGATAGGGCAGCCGCGAAGATGCTTATCTTGATATAATCAGCAGGTCGGAAAGCTCTTTCTATAGACACTTCCTCATTATCTCTTGCAATGTCAAATCTCGGGTAGAAGTCCCGAATATTTTTCCATACGGCTCAAGCCGGCCTCCGATTGTATCATCCAGGTCATCCAGCAAAGCTCGATAGCCCTGTAGCCGGTGCCCTGCGCTATTCTATCCATCAGCCTAACGAAATCTATATCGGTTGAGGACATCTCCGTGTTTGCCTTAGACAGGATTTCAGCGATAACCCTTTTCACTATCTTATCCGGCATTACCGTGTCGATGCCGCCCATCATTCTCAGGTATTGAAAGCTGTTTATGCCCACGCCGTTAATTTGCCCTATCGGGTCTTTCTCCCAGCCATCGAGCTGTGCGTGCTTTGCCCAGTAGATAAAAGCTTGCTTATCATCGAACCCTTTCTCACTCTTAATACCGGCTAAGTGACGGGCGACCGATTTTGCCATGTGCCAGGAGCGCTTGTTTTTCCATGTCATTTTAAGCTCATCATAATTGGCAGAGGCTAAATCATCCAGTGTACGAATCTTCCCTGTTTCCACGAAATCTTGCCTGAATTTATATACCCTGGGCACCACTGACTGGAAGTAGTTTAAGCCAATAGAGGTGAAAGCGGCGTCCACCACCATCAGCACCACATTGCCATGCCATCGCTCAGTCTTGAGGCAGCGCTGGCAGTGTTCGATTACCTCAGGCACCTGCTGCATATAGCTGTCAACCACTTCCTTGAGTTTCAAACCGCATGCTCCATGGCGATTTTAATCCCGCCACCAGCCGAATATAGCAATGGCGCTGAGTCCTACGCCGGCGATAATGGCGCCAATCCAGCCAAGCAGACACAGGCAGGTAACGATAGCTCCGGCAATTATTACTCCGCAGAGAATGGACAGAATAGAGTACTTGAACTTCATGCCCATGAGGAAGGCTGCTATCGAGCCTGTCCAGGCGCCGGTAAACGGTAAAGGTATGGCGACAAATAGCATGAGCCCGATTCGCTTATATCTCTCGATGAATTTTCCATGTCGCCTGGTGCGTTCGAGTCCCCAGTTTACGAACCTCCTGCCGATTTCCACCTTACTGACGATTCGGGCTAGCGATTCGAAGAACAGTAGCAGTATCGGCACTGGCAGCATATTGCCAATGACAGCCAGCGGGTATGCCCAGTACCACGGCATGTGAAACACGTTTATGGCTACCGGCAAAGCGCCCCGAAGCTCTATTATAGGCAGGGCTGATATGATGACTACTATTAGTTCTCTGGCAATGCCTAGATTAAGAAGCTCTTCAATCATTTCTGTCTTTTTGTCATTCTGAGCGAAGCGAAGAATTCCTGGTATCAATGCCTTGAGACCCTTTGCTGATGCTCAGGGTGACAGGGTAGACAATATTTACTTAGCCTTTGTCAAGCATTATATCATTAAATGTCACCTGTTGAATTACAGCTAAAATGAATCTTTTGTTATACTAAATTCAGATGTTGCTTTATTATTGCGAAGCGTGGTGGTAAAATTAGTTTGAGCGTGAGCTATGTCAGGTCATTCTAAGTGGAGTTCAATCAAGCGGCAAAAAGGCGTAGCAGACCACCGCAGGGGGCAGCTATTTACCAAGCTTACCCGTGAGATTATAGTGGTAGTGCGGGAAGGCGGGCCCAGTCCCGATTCAAACTTTCGTCTGCGCCTGGCGATACAGAAAGCGCGTGACAATAACATGCCGTCTGATAACATCGAGCGAGCCATAAAGAAAGGAAGTGGTGAACTCGGTGGAGCCAGCCTCGCTGAGATAATCATGGAGGGCTACGGTCCTAACGGCGTAGCGGTTCTGGTAGAGGCTTTGACAGATAATCGAAATCGTACCGTTCAGGAGGTACGCAGTCTATTTGCCAGGCACGGCGGCAGTCTTGCTGCCAGCGGTTCTGTCGCCTGGATTTTTGAGACCAGAGGCGTCATCACCGTGGAAACCGATGGCGTGGATGCCGAAGAGTTAGCCATGGCGGCGATAGATGCCGGCGCAGATGATGTCAAAGAGGAGAAAGGCTATCTTGAAATTCAGACCACGCCGCAAAATTTAGAGACAGTGCGAAAAGCGGTGGAACAAATCAAGCCCCCCGTTTCGGCTGAAGTTCAGCGGGTGGCTAAGAGCACTGTGGTATTGGACGAGAAAGAAGCCATTCAAACACTGAAGCTGCTAGACCATCTTGAAGAGCTGGATGATGTCCAGCATGTTTCCGCTAATCTCGATTACTCCGAGGCTGTTTTTGAGAAGCTGCGGGCTCAGGCATAGCTATGCGTGTTCTCGGCATTGACCCGGGTACTTTGAATCTGGGCTATGGTGTGGTGGATGAGGAGGGTGGTGAGATGACAATGGTCGTCTGTGGGGTGGTGAGCCTGCCTGCTAAAGTCCCTGTGGAGCGAAGGTTGTCCTCTCTGTATAAAAAGCTTTGTGAAGTAGTAGCCCGCTATCGACCTGACGAGGTAGCCATCGAGGAGCCGTTTGTGGCAGGAAATGCTCGCTCGGCTCTGGCTATAGGCAGGGCTCAGACGGTAGCCATTTTAGCCGCAGCCAATGAGAATTTACCGGTTTCCCGCTATTTGCCGACGCAGGTAAAGCAGCAGGTGACTACTTATGGCGGTAGCGATAAAGAGCAGGTGCAGGAGATGGTGAGGCTTCAGCTCGGGTTGGATCAGGCGCCTCAGCCCAGCGATGCCGCCGATGCCCTGGCTGTGGCTATCTGCCACATTCATCAAAGGCATGTTGAGCGCCTGCTGGCGGGGAGCAAGTAAATGATAGTTGCCTTAGAAGGTATACTGGAAAGCCGCGGTATAGACTCGGCGGTGGTCAAGGTCGGACCGCTCAGTCTCCAGGTGCATGTTCCCGGTTCTACCGTGAGCCGACTGGGGAATGTTGGAGACAGAGTATATCTGCATACGCACCTGTATTTAAGGGAAGATAATATAGCTGTTTACGGCTTTGCTTCTGCCGATGAACTGGTGCTTTTTCAGAACCTCATTTCTGTCTCCGGTATAGGTCCCAGAGCAGCGCTGACTTTTTTGTCCACGTTAAGTGTTGAGCAAGTGGCTTCAGCTATAATCAGCGGCAACGTTGACCTGCTGACTCAGGTGCCTGGTATTGGTAAGAAAATAGCCGGGCGGGTGGTACTGGAGCTTAAAGGAAAGCTGGAGAAGGGATGGGAAGGGGCTGTAACGCCAGCCCTGGCGCAGGAAGATGCCGATGTAGTGGCTGCCCTGACCAACCTCGGTTATTCACTGAAGGAAGCTACGCAGGCTGTGGCTGGCTTGCCCAATTCTCCGGAGCTAGACCTGGAAGAAAAGGTGAAGCTGGCTTTAAGGCAACTGGCTGGAGCGTAGCTGGGAGTGAACATGGTTGTTGAAATACTGCTTGGTCTTGTTTTATTGCTTTTGGGAGTGCTGATTTTCCTTGTCCTCAGGGGCAGGAAGGTGGAGCCAACCGACCTCAAAAACGTCGTGCAAAGCACCTGGACGGAGCTGGGACTGGGTGAAAAGATAGGCAGCATAGAGGCCCAAGCCAGAGATATTAAAGAAAGCTATAAGTC
>CAZUEB010000057.1:0-8339 GCA_964619115.1 uncultured Dehalococcoidales bacterium | reverse complement strand
AGACAATACAGCCGGGGCAAGTTCAACAACGAGCCAACAGAGGAAGGGGCTCTTACGTTTGTCCTTCTGGCCCATAGTTGGTAAAAGCCACTTGGTAACCGTCTAAATAGTAATTTACATCGGTGAATCTGACAGGCTGGCTGGAAACATTTTTCACATTTCCAATCACCTGTATTTGGCTACCCAGAGAATCAGCCATTCCTAATTTTTCCCATTCAACGTCCAGTTCGGTTGGCCCGTTAAACACAACTTCAATTGTCGACCCCCATGGTAGCTCAATAGTATCTGAGGAACCTTGACCTAGAAATGGCAGACTGGGTAGAGACGATGATCCCAAATCCGTTCTAAGAACCGCAAAGACCCCTCCTGCCAGAACTAGGATTGCCGCTAAAACACCGATAATAATCCAGGGACTACCACCTTTCTTTTGAGGTTTAGGTGCCTCCTGTTTGTAAATTGGTTGCTGTTGATAATATAGTGGAGGTGGGAGCTGTTGTTGGTATTGTAATGGAGGTTGGTATGTGTATTGTGCCGGCCAGTTCAGCTGCGCCCCACAATTTTTACAGAACTTCACACCATATATAACTGTTTGACCGCAGCCAGGACACGAATATATTTGCTGATTGTTATAAGCTTGCTGTTGATCTCCAACAAATAATTTAGTACCACAACCTCCACAAAATTGAGAGCTAGGACCACATTGCTTCCCACACTTCGGACACTTGAACACTTGCTGCATCATACGACTCCAGATGATATACACATCAGAAGTAAATCATACGAGCATTCATTCTGCATTATAGGGCAAACCTGAATACAAGGCAATACCACAGGAAAAGCAGAAACAACCATGGACGAAAAGGAATTTCAAACCAGACGACGTATTGGCTGTGTTGTTTGGCAATATTATAGCTTCTTAACCGTTTTATCAATCTTGATTCCTGGATGGTCGAAGTAATATTTAATGCTGCCACGCTAAAGGCAGCAAATACAAGACTGATTCCAGAAATTGCACAGGTGTCAGTAAAGTGCAATCGGAACTTGTTATATAATCCGCAGCCCTATCATGTGATATCCTAAGTCTTTCATTATCATTATCCAAAGGAAATATTACAGTAATAATGGACGGCCTATTGCTATTTCATACCTAGTCAGTTAGAATGAATTCACGTCTTGAAACTGGCGATGACCACAGAACATCATGAGTGAACTACCAACTATATTCGACGTTTGTAGACCACGGACAGAAGTACTATCGAAGCAGCTTACTGATGATATGTTCGCGGCAAGCCTTAGTGACGTGGTAGCAGGTAAAGCCCATCATTTCTATCAAGATCCCAACGAATATTTCCGGCAGACCCATATCACTGAGAGTATGAAGAACCTAATAAAGCAAATGCTGGAAAGATTACGTGGTGTGGGAGGCGCTGCGCCTTATTGCCGCCTTGAAACACCATTCGGAGGGGGCAAGACACACACTTTGATTGCACTGTGGCACATTGTCAGTTCCAGTAGCTCTATTGCGGATGAGGCACTCAAAGGGCTGAGCCTGAAGAAATCGTTGCTGTCTTCAGAGCAGGTGCTTATGACATCAATAGTAGGCAACGATATAAATCCTGTTGATGGTAGTAGCAAAAGCGATGGCGTAAAAGTGTATAACCTGTGGGGTGAACTTGCCTATCAATTCGGAGGTAAGGAGGGATACAAACTTGTTGAGGGAAGTGACAGCAGCGGCATGGCACCTGCAGCAGGTTTTCTAGATAATCTGACAGGTGACCATCCTGTCCTTATTTTGATAGACGAGCTGGCCAATTACCTGCGGCGAATGCCCAACAGCACAAAAAAACAGCTGCCCGCCTTCTTTCACAACTTGACTGAGTGGATTTCCAGGCCGGGCACCAGACGGGCACTGGTAGTCACATTTGCAGAGGACGCCTTCCGCGACGAGGCCAGAGAGATACAGGAAAGTCTAGCCGTAGTGGTAAGAGAAATCAGAGCGGTATCAGCAAAATACGAGACTACCGTAATTCCCTCAGAGCGCATGGACTATCCGCTCATTTTACGGCACCGTCTATTCGAGGATATTAATCAGGCTAATGTGAAGAAAATTGCCAGCAATTATGCAGCTCTTTACAGGGAGACACACCGCGATAACTTCAGATTGCCAGAGAATTGCCAGAGAGGCGACTATACAGAGGTACTAACGGATCATTATCCATTCCATCCAACGCTGATTGACCTGATTGATGGCAAGCTGGCAACGATCCCCAGTTTTCAAAAGACACGGGGCGCACTGCGACTGCTGGCGCGTACTATCCAGCATGTCTGGAACACCAAGCCATCTGATGCACATTGGATACAGCCATTCCACATTGATATTGGCCAGGCCGATATAGGGGACGAAGTAATGGGGCGATTAAACCGGGATAGATTCCGGGATGTAGCGAATATCGATGTAGCCAGGGGTGACAAACAAAGCCACGCGCAGCTTATCGACACTAATCTATTCAAGGGCGACCTTCCATATTCACAGCGAGTCGCAAACGTTATATTTTTGCACAGTCTGGCCGAGCCGCCAGCACAGGGGGTACAACTACCGGAACTGCGCCTTTCTCTGTTCACCAGACAATCCAAGCCCGATTACATAACTAAAGCCCTACAGGAACTGGACGGCCACATGGACAATGCATGCTGGCATCTGGATCACCGTGGCGACGGTGAAGGCAGCAGGTACTTCTTTACATTAGAACCTCAACTAAACCGCATAATTGTTGACGAACTTAAGAGCGTGCCGCAATCTGACGTTCGCCAAGAGATAGAACGACGTATACGCAGCCTTTGGAAAAGCAGCACCGGGTTCGAGATTGTATATTTCCCCGCCGATTCTGCGGCAATCCGCGACGAACCGGTAATTAGACTGGCTATAATTCACTGGGACACTGCATCCTTTGACGGAAAGAAGCTACCAGAGAAGATAAGAGAGTTCTGGGAGATAGCTCCAGGAGGTGGCTTCCGCGTTTACAGGAACGGAGTAGTATTCTTGGTACCATCAGCAGGCGACAGAGTAAAGAATATGCTGGGCAACGCACGCCGCTACTTAGCCATGGAACATATAAAGCGGCGCCCGGATGATTACAACCTGAGCAAGGACAAGAAGAAGGAACTTGATCAACTCCACGATGGGCAAGAGGGCATGACTAGTCTTGCAATAGCTCGTGCCTACAATATCCTACTGTATCCTTCTGAGGGTGCCGAAGCTGGGACAAAGCCATTTGTAGTTTATCCTCTATCGGTTGAGGACCAGGGGCGCCTGTCAAAGAACATGCTGGAAACAATCACAGATGCCCTCAGCGGCACTGAAAAATTGAAGCGCAGTAGCGACCCGCCACTAGGTGCAGCATTTGTAATACAGAATGCCTTCAACAAAGATGAGAAAGCAGTAACCACGGAGGCACTGCATAACAGGTTTTTTGAACGCATAAGGCTGCCTCTAGTACAGACGCCGGATTACGTCAAGGCATTGATCATGACAGGCATTAAAAGTGGCGCCTGGCTCCTATATGACAGTGCTAGCAGGCGACTTCACGGTCCTGCTACCATCAGCGAGCATATGATAAGCATCAGTGCGGGGCAAGAGCTGTTCACCCAGGAAGAGGCAAAACAGAGGGGACTCAAGCTTTATGGAGAATCTGAAAAAATAGTCGTGCGGGAACCTAAACTATGTCCTGGATGTGGTAAAACTACAAGCGAATGCCGCTGCAAAGAAGCTGAGGGTATAGCAGTAATAACAGTCCAGAACGATCCTGGCAGAGCTTTCGGAGATATGGAGGGACAGGCAAAAGGAAAAGGCGTCCAAGAAATCAAGCGGTTAAAGGCTGCCTGGGATGGTAATGATGCTGAGGTGATGAACCGCATAATAGCCGTACGCACAGGTCTAGGGCAACTCATGCCACTCATAGGAGCCGTACTTTGTACAATTAGTATAACGCAGACCAAAGAAGCAACTGATGCTCCCACCTTTGAAGCCATATTCAAGGGTGATGGTAGATTCTATACCGAAAAATTGGCCGGCTCCTTAGAAGCCGCCGCCAGACATTTTGAGAAAGGGCTGGTCACAGTAAGTCTGGATATTACCTTCGATAAGCCGGTGGGAATAGGGAATGCAGATTGGAAGGACATTGGGGATATCTTCAAGAATGCCGGACTTGGTAGCACGAAATTTGAGCTTGAGCGGGCATAGACAGACATATCATATTATGAATGCAGAGAACTATTTTACGCTTACACTCGTCCCATCTAAGAAACGATTGGTACTAAGCCGTAGCAACGGCTCATTAAGTAAAAACCGGCGTCTGGTATGCCTGAACCAAGAGCAATTCACAAGACTATTGCCTCAAGTAAGACGATTGCTCAATAGTGGCGGATTTAAATGGCAGCGGCTTGATGGGGATAGAGTGACACGTGTCCGTATGCGCGAAGCCGACGGCGCCAGATTGGCGATAATGTTGCAAGCCGCTTTGCCTCTGCGCAAACCCGCACGTGTAAGACTAGTGCAAGAAGGTATTATCTCTATGTCAGACGAGGAAGTTTATTACTGGAGTTCACGTGTGGATGGCAGGAAAAATGATGCACTTAAAGCGCTGAGGATACTGATGGCTGGAGAATAAACATGAGTTACGACAGGCTCATCCAGGAATGGCTGCCCATACGAGAGATAAGCATCGAATGCCAAAGGGAGAGAGGGGCAAGCAGCGCTTTACCGCCATTGTATTTTCTTCATGTCTGGTGGGCACGACGGCCGTTGATCGCCAGCCGGGCGGCAATACTGAGCTCGCTACTGCCTGCATGGAAAGGCAACGAGAGCAAGCTAAATGAATGGTTCACGAGTGAAGATGAATATCATAGATGGTTTATGAGCCTGCTGGGGATAAAGGGGGATGTGGTAGCAGCGAGGGAGAAGACTGAGTTAGCTATGAAAACAGGCGACAGGATAGCCAATCCTTTTGAGAGTAGAGCATTCACGACGAGCCTTTCTGAAAATAATACTAATATGCTCAGACAAATGCTCCATCATTATTCAGGTATTGAATATCCCTCCGTGCTTGATTCGATGGCGGGTGGCGGTAGCATTCCTTTTGAAGTATTGCGCTTATCACTAAAAGCAATTGCGACAGAGCTTAATCCGGTTGCCTCGGTAGTATTAAAGGGTACTCTAGATTACCCTTTTTTTTGGGGTCAGTCACTTACGTATGAAATTGAGCAATACGGAAAGGAATGGTTAAAGTCTATAACAGAAGCGCTGGACAAATACTATATTAATCCAAATAAGGACGAAATATTACTTTCATACTTATGGGCACGTGCGGTGCCCTGTCCCTCTACCGGTAAACCTGTACCACTATCGCCAAACTGGTGGCTGCGGCTACAGCCAGACGATTCAGTATGTGTGGAGCCTGTATTCAAAGACGGGGCTGAAGCTCCGCAGTTCATTATCCGCCGTGGCACGCAGAAACAACTCGAGGAGAGGTATTCCCCGGGAACAGGAACGGTAAAAAGGGGAAACGCAGTGTCTCCATGGAGCGGAGACCCCGTATCTAGTGATTATATAAAGCAATGTGCACAGGAAGGCAGCATGGGCGCCATCTTATACGCAGTGGTAGTGGACAGGGGCAAGGGGCGCGATTTCAGGGATCCCTCTAATGAAGACTTGGAAGGCATACGCAGGGCAGAAATGGAACTTAAGAATAAATGGGTGGAATGGGAAACCAGAGGGCTGATACCGACAGAAGAATACCCAGAACAGTCAACAGACCCCAGACCGCGAGTCTATGGCATGAGGCGCTGGTGCGATATGTTCTCGCCACGGCAGCTTCTGGCACAACTGACTTTCCTAGAAACATTGCTTGAACTGGTGCCACAAATGGAAAAAGAGCTTGGCAAAGAGAAAGCGGATACGGTAAGAACGTATTTGAGTTTTACACTAGACAAGTGTGCTGCGTATAACTGCAAGAATTCTCGATGGCATGCTCAACGCGAAGTGGTAGCACCACAATTCGAGAGGCACGATTTCTCCTTTAAGTGGAGCTTCGTTGAAATGAATATGGCCCTGAGAGAGAATGTTGGTTTTCCCTGGGCTTTGTCGCAAGTAATAGATTCCTATAAGGGCATCGCAAATTTGCTTGCCCCCTCGCGGCCGATGTTCCCCGCAGGAGACATCATTCCCGCGAAAGTCAAGCAGTGCGATGCACGCAAGCTTGACTTCCTAGCAGATGACAGCATAGACCTGGTGGCTGTGGACCCGCCTTACTATGATAACGTGATGTACGGCGAGCTTTCCGACTTCTTCTATGTTTGGCTAAAGCGTTCAGTTGGCGATATCTACTCTGACTGGTTTTCCCATGAGCTTGTTGACAAATCTGCCGAGGCAGTAGCCAATCCGGCGCAGTTCAAGGGCGTTAGGGGACGAGACGCAAAATTGCAGGCACGCCGTGACTATCAGATTAAGATGAGGCGTGTTTTCCGTGAGTGCGCCCGTGTGGTCAAGCCTGAAGGTGCCATGATGGTGATGTTCACCCACCGACAAGTCGATGCCTGGAATGAGCTAGCGCTTTCCCTTCTGGAGTCCGGGTGGGGCATAGCCACCTCCTGGCCGGTACACACGGAAAGCGAACATTCATTGCACATAGCGCGCAAGAACTCGGCGCGCAGTACAATATTGCTGTTCTGCACACCTAGAGGTGAGCAGAATAATCCGACCTACTGGGATGAAAGCCTACGGCAAAAGATACGCTCAACCGCCCGCGAGAGAGCCGCCAGCTACTATGAGTTGGGCATCAAGGGCGTTGACCTGCACCTGGCAGTATTCGGACCAGTGCTCTCAGTATTGTCACAAGCCTGGCCAATAGTACACACACATGTGGATAAAGAGACCGGTGAACAGCAGCTCTTCGCCCCTGAAGAGGCTCTGAACCTAGCCAGGAGTGAGGTATTCAGCCTACGTCGCGAACAGCTCATTGGAAAGAGACCGGTGCGCTGGGATGCTGTTAGTGAGTGGTACCTGGAAACCTGGGACACACTTGGGGCACGAGAGATACCCTATGATTACGCCAGGCGACTTTGTCTTGACCGAGGTGTTGAGGAAGACGAGGTATTGCATAGGGCAAAGCTGGTGAAACGAAAAGGCGAGCAATGGGTATTGCTAGAGCCGTCTGAAAGAGGCAGTTCCTCGGGAATAGATGCCAAGGCAATCCATTTTAGCCGTGTGGTAGATGCGGTACAGACTGCAATGCTGGTTCTAGTCGAAGACGGGGAACGCGCCTGCCGGGGACTGCTGGAAAGAGCGGGACTGCTAACTGACACCAGCTTTAAAGCATACGTAGAAGCCCTTATCAAAGTAATACCGCGCACAAAGAGATATTCAAAGGGTAAGATAGTTGGATGGAACGTAAAGGAAGCCGAGCTGCTGGAGCAGTTAAGGGTACATTTCTTTCAGGAGATGGAAGTGCCACAGGAAGAGAAAATACCCAGTGAGCAGTACGAATTTGACCTCAGCGAAGGAGAAGACGAAGAAGAGGAATAATGCATGCCCTGCCTGAAGAATTCACAATGGAAACCCAGCTACGGGCCCGAGGACGATCCACTCCATTCCTTCTACATACCTGCACTATCGGCATCTACCCGCTATGATAGGCTGGCAGGTTATTTTTCTTCCAGCGCATTGGCTGTAGCTGCACAAGGGGTTGCGAAGCTGGTGGCTGGCGGCGGGAAGATGCGACTACTGGTATCAGCTGAACTCTCACGCGATGATGTTGAGGCGATGAACAGTGGAGCTCAACTGGCTGAACTACTAGAACCTAAACTTATAGAAGCATTTGGTGATCCGGCAACGCTGCAAGAAAGACTAGTAAGAGATCGACTGAAGGTGCTGGCATGGCTGGTGGCCCAAGACCGAATGGAGCTGCGAGTTGTGCTTCCCTGCGAGACACAATCCCGTAAACCATTTTCAGAAGGAGCGCTCTTCCACGCCAAGGGTGGAATTTTAATCGATGAGGACGGCTGCGGGATTGCCTTCTCAGGTAGCATTAACGAGACAGCATCGGCATGGGTACATAATTATGAGAGATTCCATTGCTTCCCATCATGGACAGAGCCGCAGCATTTTCAAGCCGAGGCGAATGCGTTTGATCTGTTATGGGCAGATAGCGATCCCAACTGGGTAACGCTTCCGCTTCCAGAAGCAGTGAAGCAAAAGCTGATTTCATGGGCACCTGAAGAACCCCCAATTGAGGAGCCGGCCGATACCGTGATGGATAACAAATCCCTGTGGATCGCAGCTTACC
>CAZUEB010000056.1:0-8362 GCA_964619115.1 uncultured Dehalococcoidales bacterium | reverse complement strand
TTTCTCCTCCTCGTCCCATAGCCGCAGCCTCAATAACCAGCTGCATCGCCTCGGGAATAGTCATGAAGTAGCGGGTCATCTCAGGATGTGTAACCGTTACCGGACCGCCTAGGGCAATCTGCTGCCTGAAAATAGGAACCACGCTGCCGCTGGAATCGAGCACATTGCCGAATCTTACAGTTATGAATTTGGTCGGGCTGTCCAGAGACAAGGCTTGCACTAGCTTTTCTGTGAACGCTTTAGAAATACCCATTATGCTGATGGGCTCAACTGCCTTATCAGTGGAGATAAAGACGAATTTCTCAACCCCGAACTGGATAGCCGTCTCAGCCACCGTCTTGGTGCCAAACAGGTTATTATCTATGGCTTCGGTAAGGCATTTTTCCATCATTGGCACGTGCTTATAGGCAGCGGCATGAAAGACAATCGAAGGTCTGTAACTGTCAAAAATAGCCTTTACTCTTGTCCTGTTGTTTATATCGGCGACAACCGGTATTGCTGATGTAGAGCCTTGTCTTATTGAAAGCTCCTGCTCAATCTGGAACAGACCGTTCTCATTCTGGTCAACCATTATAATCGAGGCGGGCTGGAGGTTGTATATCTGGCGGCATAGCTCTGAGCCGATGGAGCCGCTGGCACCGGTTACCAGCACCGATTTCCCGGAAATAAGGGCAGCCACTTTCCTCAGGTCTATCTTCACTGGTTCCCGTCCCAGTATATCTTCTACACCGACTTCCCTGATTTGGCTAATGTTGACTGTGCCGTCGATTAGCTGGTAGATACCTGGCAGCGTCCTGCACTCAACCCCTGCTTCCTGGCACCGGAAAAATATATCGCGTATGACCGCGCGTGAAGAACTTGGCATACAGATGATGACTTCTTGAACCTGGTACTGCTGCAGTATTTTACCGAGCTCTTTTCGCGTACCCAGTACCCTGACACCATGGACCTGCATACCCTGCTTAAGCGGGTCGTCATCTATAAAACCCACCGGTTGAAATGCCATCTCGGGACGGCTCAGCATCTCCCTGGTAATAGCCACACCTGTATCGCCGGCACCGACTATAAGTATCGGCTTTACAGAGGCAAACCAGAAACTTTTGGAGCGGAACTCGCGTAAGCCCCTTATAATGAACCGGGCACCGACGGTCAGGGCAAGAGACAAAAGGCCATCAAACGCAAGTACGCCACGTGCTATTGGCAGACGGGAAAAATAGAAGAGCAGCATTACCACCACCAGAGAGCCTACCACATTGGCCAGGCCGATATTGAAAAAACTCCTCACGCTGGCATAACGCCACACGCGGCGGTATATACCTGACAGGTAAAAGATAACCAGCTTAATAAGAACCACCGGTAAAATAAAGTTTCTCAGAATTATCAGTTGTGCTTGGGGAATGCTGAAATCGTATCTCCATACAAAGGCTATGGCAAAGGCAGCGGCAAAAAGAACGGCATCAACGACGATGCTCAAGACACCGTAACGGTTTAACTTAAAGATATTAGTATCAAAAAAAACTTTTTTCGGCTTCATAAGCTTACAATGATGTCCCTCAGGTTCTGTACCACGTGGTCGGTCGCAGCTTCGGCGAGGTTACTATAAAAGGGCAGGGCTATGGTCCGTTCTGAAATATGCTCGGTAACCGGGAAGTCGCCTTTCTTAAAGCCGAACGCTTCCACATAAAAAGGCTGAAGATGGATGGGTGGAAAATAGTTGCTGCAACCTATGCCTCTTTTTCTCAATTCTTTTAAGATTTTATCACGATTGTCCTTGGAATACGTGCCTTCCAGTACAATCACATAGACGAACCAGCTTCTTTTCACCCCTGGGGAAGTGAAGGGTATCCTTACCTGTGGCCAGTCATTAAGCCTCGTGTTGTACATCTGGGCTACGCTTTCTCTTTTTCCCAGCAGTTCCTCTATTCTTTCCAGTTGGGCGATGCCCAGCGCGCAGTTTATATCGCTGAGGCGGTAGTTATAGCCTAATCTCTTATGCTCCAGCCATTCGTTACCATCCTCCCTGCCCTGATTTCGCATACTCTGACATAAATTCGCTGTTTCTTTGCTATCTGTAACGATGATGCCTCCCTCGCCGGTGGTCATCTGCTTATTGGGGTAGAAGGCAAAGGTTGCGGCTTCGCCGAAAGTCCCGGCTTTTCTTCCTCTATATTCTGCGCCCAGGGCTTCGCAGCTATCCTCTATTAGCTTCAAATTATGCTTTCTGGCAATTTGTTCCAACTTGTCCCAGTCAGCAGGATAGCCGAAGACATCAACTGCTAAAATAGCTTTCGTCTTCTCAGTTATTCGTTCCTCGATACGATTTACGTCGATATTAAATGTGAGAGGGTCTATATCCACAAACACAGGCTTGGCTCTTTCAAACAATATACAATTAGCTGAGGCAATGAAGCTAAAAGGGGTGGTTATAACCTCGTCACCATCCTTTATTCCTAGGGCTCTTATTACGAGATGCAGTGCGCTGGTACCGCTGTTTGTGGCGACGGCGTATTTCCTTCCCACAAACTCAGCCATCTTGGTCTCGAATTCAACCAGCTTGGGGCCGAGGCTCAAATCAGGTGTTTTAAGCACCTGTGTAACGTAGTTGATTTCAAGCTCGGTTATATCAGGGCTCGACAGCGAAATGTTCATAGAGGCTTGCTCATTCCTCAGATGTTTTCACACAGATTCGTTTGTAGAGCATATGACGCACCTTTCAGTAGGATATAATAACAAATAATCGTTGTATCTGGGAAGAGCGCGTACTCTTCAGGTACATTAGTAATACCTTTTGCTCTTAGCATTGCCAGGAGTGGTAGTGATGTTGCAACGCTGTCCCGCGCTGTCATCATTACCTCTCCATCCTGAGTCCTCCCGCATGTCATCCTGACTCCTCTGCCTTGTCATCCTGACCACTCCGCCTTGTCATCCTGAGCACTTCGTTAATGTCATTCTGAAGGAATGAAATGACTGAAGAATCTACACTCAGTGTAAACTCCGTGAAGAATCTCCACATGAGATTCTTCGGTCGCCTTACTCCCTCAGAATGACAGAACATGAAGTCTTGTAATAACACGTAAACGTTTCCTACTGTACATTGGGAGGAGCGATAGCGACGTGGCAATCTCTGCGGCGAGGCTTTAGCCTCTTCATGGGATAAGTGACATAGGCATTACAGCTTCTTTCCTCTTTGTTCCCATCTGCCCCTGAAGGTGACCCAGAAGGAAAGGAATATAAGCTTGAGGTCGAGCCAGAAGCTCTTTTTCTCCACGTAGAGGCTATCGTACTGAAATTTCTCTGCATGACTTATCTCCTTTGGTGCGTAGACCTGAGCCATACCGGTAAGCCCGGGCTTAACCTGACTACGATTGTGGTAGCCAGGCACCTGAGTGATATTATCATACAGAGCTTTCTCTTCGTCCTCAATCTCAAACGGCAGAGCTTTAGGTCCTACAAAGCTCATATCGCCCTTCAGTATGTTTATCAGGCTTGGCAACTCATCCATAGCCGTTGCCCGAAGCAACCTTCCTACTTTTGTAACTCTGGGGTCTTTCTCTACATCGATAATTTTGTGACCTGATTTGTCACATTTCGCAGACTCCATAGTCCGGAACTTGATTATGTTGAATGCTTTGCCACCCTTACCACATCTGTCCTGCAAGAAGAGCATGGGACCTCTATCTTCAACATATATAGCCAGTGAAATTAAAAGCCATATTGGTGAAGATAGAGCAAGCCCCACGAATGCCAGTGTAAAATCAAATGCTCTCTTTATAAAGTTTCTCATCTTTCCAGGCTCTAAATATCAGACACTATTACTTTGGGGCGCTCACCTATCTTGTGGCAAGGGCTGCCTGCGTTTATGCTCCAGGGTTCAACGTCTTTGAGCACCAGGCTATTGCTGCCGATGATTGCTCCTTCGCCTATGGTAACGTTAGGATGGATTACCACGTTGGTGCCGACAAAAGCATCCTTCCCTATCACCACCCTGCCCCGGATTACATTCCTTTGCTCTGGTGGCAAAGCTGTTGACATTCTTTTGCCGCCGTAATAAGTGTCAGTGCCGGTGAGTATCCTTGAGCCGCAGGCGATGTCAGCGTAATCACCGACTGTCAACTCTCCACCACCAGTTATGCTGACAAAACATGCTATATGGACGTACCTGCCTATTTTGATGCCCCGTCCACCGTAGATAAAAGTGAAATCATCAATCATGCAATTATCGCCAATCTCGATGACTTCAGGTTTAACAATCTTAGCTAGGGGGAATATCTTCACTTCCCGCCCGCATTTTTTAAACTCGCTCTTTATCTTCTCTCCCGTGTCATTACAGTCCGGCATTTTTATGACCTCCAGCGGGCTATCAGTCAAGCTTGCGTGAATAGATACCTATGTAGAGTAACAAATTTTGCTTCCGGCTGCGCTGCCTAGCCCATAATTTGGCTCGAAGTAGCTGTGGTTTCAATCTTCACGCTGATAAATTACAACGCCGTCCCTTATCATCTTCTGAATGGTGTCTTTCATCTGTCGGTAGTCGCTTTCCGAGTACACGTGGGGCTCGAGGCGCGGAATACGGAATACCCTCTTGACTGTAGCATACGCCTGGTCATTCTCCTCTCCCCGGTAAACCACCAGCAGGTCCACGTCACTGGCTACGGTGTAGTTTCCTTCGGCATAGGAGCCGAACATCACCACCAGGGTACAGGGGAGGCGTTTCTCCAGCTCCCCAAGGCCTTTACTCAACTCCTGGATAACCTCTTCCCGGCTAAACTTGGGATAAAAGACCCGAACAGAACTGATAGATTTTTTCGGCATGCTTTATAAGCCTCTTGGCTTCGTCCTCGGTATACCGGCTTCTCGGTGAGCCAGAGGGATGAGCATTCGGGTATCTTGACGGAATGTAGGCCTTGTCCAGTTCCAGTGCTCTCTTCATTAGTTCGTTAGGCACTGACACCCTGGTAGATAGTTCCTGGAGCAAATCAGCCACAGAATGACCCCAGGCTTCTGCCCCCATCTTCTGTAGGGCGGCTTTCACTGCCTTTTCTGCAGATTGCTGGGCGGAAAAGCAGGCCCAGTTATAATAAGCCAGTTTAGCATCGCTTTTAGCGTGCTCAAGGTCACCCTCTGCCTGATCCAGCCAGTCTTTGCTCCTTTCCATATTCCTCCCTAATCTATCCTAAAACGACTCGTACAGTCAACCAGGCCAATTCAGCGGCGCTTTGCCTCTTCCATGACTGCCAGCAGCTTATTGGGTAAAACCGGCACTGCGTGGTATTTAATTATGTTCTCGTAGGCCTTTTTGCCCATCTCTGACGCTCTTTCTCGCTCAGATTACACAGTTCTATGATAGCATTTGCCATGGCTTCTAGATTTTCTGATGGAAAAGGGGTCTACAGCAAAGTAGTGACAAGACGCTTATTCCTTAGACTATTTTACGCAAAGCGCGTCTTCCATGTTTTCTACAGGAAAAGTTGATGCTTTTTCCCGCTTCTGCAGAGGCCAGTGCAGCTTCAGCCATAACTACAGCTCGCAAACCGACTAGCCCATCTGACAAAGGTTTTTTTCTAGAATTCACACAGGATATGAACTGCTTAAGTTCTTCCTTCAGCGGTTCGGCATCAGGTAGTGTTATGATACGCCTCCCATCATTTTGAATAGCAGCAGGAACACCGTTCTTACTGGTAATCTTAATGTCCAGCAAATATAATTCCTGCGGTTTAAGATAATCTAGCCGAGCGCTCATTTCGTTGCCAACCACTGTCAATTCTCGCCGCTTGCTTTCGGTTGGCATTAGCCAGCTCTCAAAAGCATACCCTTTAGCAACGCCGAAATCCATAAAGATCATAGCCGTTTCCTCTATATGCCGGCTATAGACTTTGCTTGTCGTCGCTATTAAGCTTTTAGGATACTCTGCCCCTAGAAGGTAACAAAACATGTCTAATTCGTGAATTCCCAACGCATATATCACGCCCATATCTGTGCGTGGAAGGCTAAATGTTTCTCGATTGCTAATGATATTCTGAATCTCGCCCAATACTCCTTCATCTATTCGGCGTTTTAACTCTTGCACCGCTGGATGATATCTGAATATGTGACCTGCCATAAGGATTCGGCGCTTGTGGGTGGCAAGTTCAACCAGTTGCTCCGCTTCATTAATATCCATCGTCATTGGTTTTTCTACCAGCACGTCTTTGCCAGCTTCTATGAACTCTTGAGCAATTTTATAATGCGTCTTAGACGGAGTAGCAATGCTGACTGCTTGAATCTGTGGGTCGGCTAGTATCTGCTCATAACGAACTGTGCCCTCTATGCCCAGGGCGCTACTTAGCTCGCGTATACGACCCTGATTCGGGTCGCATATCTTCACCGTATCCACCACGCCCTCGAGCCACAAGTCTTTATATACGCGAGCATGGTTCTCTCCCCAGCGACCGGTCCCTATTACCGCAACCCCCGTCATCCAATGTTCTCCATGTAGTTTTGTACTTCTGCTGCTACATACTCAACTTCCTCATTGCTCAACTGTGCATGCATGGGAAGAGATAGTATCTCATCCACGTATTTCTCAGTAATTGGCAAGTGAACGTTTGACCTTAGGCAAGGCTGCTGATGCACCGGCACGGGATAATGGATTCCAGTTTCAATACCTCTTTCCTTCAAATGTGAAGCCAGCTCATCTCGTTGCCTGGCTCTGATTACATACATATGGTATACATGCTTTGCCCAAACTCTCTCTACAGGGATAGCCATGTCACAATCCTGCAATAAGGTGTTATACCGAGTAGCGATGTCACGTCTTCTCTTGTTCCACTCCGCAAGATGTCTGAGCTGCTCCCTACCAATAGCAGCGTGGAGCTCGCTAAGCCTGCAATTGAGCCCAAGAAGGTCATGAACATACTTCTGAGTTCGACCATGGTCTCTCAGCATTTTCACCTTTTGAGCAAGTTCTGCATCATTGGTAGTAATCATGCCGCCATCACCCAAGACGGTCATGTTCTTAGAAGGATAAAAGCTAAAGCAGCCAATGTCACCCAGAGAGCCAATTCTACTCCCCTTATACGTGGCAAGGTGTGCCTGGCAGGCATCCTCAATAACGCGTAAGTTATATGCCTTTGCCAGCTCATTAAGGGGGCCCATATCACAAGGGTGGCCATATAAATGAACCGGAATAATGGCTTTGGTTCTGGGAGAGATTTTTCTCTCCACTTCAATGGGGTCAATCGTATAGATTTCGGGGTCGATATCAGCATATATAATAGTTGCACCGAGTAATTTTGCAGGCGTAGCAGTAGCGATGAATGTGAGAGAGGGAACAATGACTTCGTCTTTATGGCCTATTCCAAAACTCATCAAAGACAATAGGATAGCGCTGGTTCCAGAACTTACTCCCACAGCATACTTGGTGCCACAAAGGCTAGCGAATTCCTGCTCAAAATTTTCTAGCTCTTGTCCCTTAACATATTGCCCGCTATTCAGCACCCTGCTCACTGCCTGATGTATCTGCTCATCCACATACATCTTACTCAGGCTGACTTTCATTCCAATCGTCCTTCCCACTCGTATGGCACTTCAAAGCAACCCAGCGTGCAGGTCAACCGGTCTATGGTCTTCATCACCCGCGCTGGGTTTCCAAAGGCTACAATATTAGCCGGTATGTTTTCAGTAACCACAGAGCCCATCCCAATCAAGGAGTTTTCACCGATCGTGACCCGTGGGCCAATGGTAACATTGCCGCCGATCTTGGCATTCTTCCCGATATGAACGCCTCCGGCACAATCATCAAACCGAGGGCAAGGAGGATGAAGAATATTCAAGATGGTGACGCAAGGTCCTATCCAGACCTTATCCTCGATGATAACGAATTCTGGTATGAAGCAATTGGAGTGGATACGAACACCATCTCCTATCCGGTTTTCACGCTCTATGACTGTATGGCTACCAATGCTTACGTCATCCCCAATCGCGTTGCTTTCCCTGATTAAAACGCCGTGTCCCGTTTGGAGGTTATTACCTATCCTAGTTCCAGCATATATTACCGAATGAGAACGGATAATAGCGTTGTCACCAATGATTAGCTTGCCCAGACTTTTACCAGGGGGACAAACCCCGAGTAGCACATACTCGCCGATGACCGGATTTGTGCCTAATATGACAGATTTATTAGACTTTATATTCATCTTTCTTTTGACTCATATCCACCACAAATATTTTGTAAACTGCTTCTGAACATACAGATTCACCAAGCAATACCTTGATAGTCACAGAATGTTCTAGCTTTTTGAGGATCGAGAACTCTTCTGCCATCAAAAACGGTTTTTCCGTAATATAAGCTTTCATCCTTGAACTGGCTCCATTCAGTAAGGAC
>CAZUEB010000055.1:0-8430 GCA_964619115.1 uncultured Dehalococcoidales bacterium | reverse complement strand
CCAACACGCATATGCCCTCCCATCAAACAGGACTGAGTGATAGCCGGGAACTGCTCGGTGCCTATGCCGCAGGTGGTGAAATTGGAGTTCGGTGGCAGCATCTGCACCATGCTGGCGAAGGTAATCGGCCTGAACTTCTGACCGCCGGCAACACCCCAGACGAAGTTGAAATCGTAAGGCTTGCTGAAGAACCCCTGTTTTGAGATAAGAAACCAGTTGTCAAGCCCTCCAATATCGTAAATCTCGGGCTCCGGCTTTACCCCCAACTCCTCCATCTTCTTGCCGAAATCCTGCAGCATAGTAAAAGTATTGGTGAAAACGCTATCGAAAACAATCTGTCCGGTTTTCCTGTCTAAAGCGCTGAAGTTCATAGTGTTGGTATTTAGCGACGACATCTCTGGTTTGAGCGCGATAATAGGAGCCATCCTGTCTTCATAGGTCGGTCCTACTGAAGATGATATCTGAATTATCAATTCAGGCGTCCTTTGCTTAATGGTGTCGTAGACTATTTTCACAGTTTCTACATTGCAGGTAGGTAAGCCGCTTTCTGCCTCGCGGGCATGGACATGAACTATAGCAGCACCAGCCTTGTATGCCTTATTGGCTTCCTCGGCAAATTCAGCAGGTGTGTAGGGGAGGGATGGGTTCTGGTGCTTGAAAACGCCCGACCCGGACAGGGCTGCAGTGATAATGACTTTCTTCTCCATACCGACCTCCAAATTTTCTCTGAAACCGATTATAAATTATCGTTGAAGCGCATAAAACGGTGAATAAGGCCACTTGCGTGACCTTGCCTAGCTTAACAGAATTCCTCAGGCGATGGCAAGAACTTTTCTGTCATTGCGAAGAGTCCTTCCCCGGAAGGGCGACGTGGCAATCTCTGTGATGGCAAATAGACTTAGATTCTTCGCTTCGCTCAGAATGACAAGGGAAAAGGCTCGCAATGACGTCTCGGACCTTTATTGTAAAAAAGCCAACAGCGGCATAAAATACCGAGACAGAGCCTATAAAGATGTTAGGAGTAGAAGATGGACTTTCAGTTAACTGAAGAGCAAAAAATGCTGAAGAAAATGGTGTATGACGTGGCTGATAAAGAGTTCCGCCCCAAGGCTGCGGAATGGGAAGCTAAAGCTGAACACATGCCCCGCGAATACGTAAAGAAGCTGGCAGACTTGGGTCTGCTGGGTTTGTGCTTGCCGGCCAAATACGGAGGCCAGGGACGCTCAGCTTTCGAAGCTATACTGGCAATCGAAGGGCTGGCACGGGTGTCATGTTTATGTGCTTCGCCTGTTTTTGAATCTAATGTCGGTCCAGTCAAGGTTATTGAGCAGTTCGGCACCGAGGAGCAGAAACAGAGATATATACCTCCCGTGTGCACCGGTGTATCGATGATTTCTGTTGGCATGACTGAACCGGAGGCTGGTTCAGCACTAACCGACCTGACCACCAGGGCGGTATTGAAAGGCGACCACTATGTGGTCAACGGTATGAAAAGATTTGTCACCGGGGGAGGCAACTCTGACGTTTATGTTGTGTATGTCAGGCTCAGCGAGCAGAAGGGGGCTAAGGGTATCGGGGGGCTAATCATCGAGAAAGATACACCCGGCTTCTCTTTCGGCAAACAGGAGCAGTTTATGGGCATGAGGGGCTTTCCCGGTTGCGACCTGATTTTTGAGGACTGCCGTGTGCCAAAGGAAAACATGGTAGTCAGGGAAGGCGAATTCAGGAAGCTGATGACTGCGTTTGACCTTGAGCGCTGCGGCAATGCCACCATGTGCCTGGGCATAGCCCAGGGCGCTCTGGAAGAAGCCATGGCATATTCTCAACAGAGAAAACAGTGGGGCAAGGACATATGCGAGTTCCAGGCGGTACAGTTCATGCTGGCAGAGATGGCTATGAAGGTCGAAGCCGCCCGCCTTCTTATCTATAGGGCTACAGTCAATGCAGATACCGGCTTACCTGTTCCGCTTGAGGCTAATCTGGCTAAGTGTTTTGCCAACCAGATGGTTAGAGAGGTTACCGGCATGGCTCTGCAGATACACGGCGGCTATGGTTATTCTAAGGAATATCCCGTGGAGCGGATGATGCGCGATGGCTGGGGCTGGGGTGTCGCTGGTGGGACAATCGAGATTCAGAGAATCACCATTGCCTCTTTCCTCCTTGGTCGCAGGTTCGACCAGAGAAGATAAGGGCTGAGATTTAGTAAAGGAGTTGCCATGAGAGAGTGCAAAATTGAACAGAACAAAGCCAGATGCAACTGTACATATGAGCCGTGTTCCAGAAAAGGCATTTGCTGCGAATGCCTGGCTTATCACCAAAGGTTGGGCGAGCTGCCAGCCTGTTATTTTCCCGATGATGTGGAGAGGACATACGACCGCTCCATTGAGAGATTTATTGATATATATAGCAAGAGAGGACGATAGGAAGTGACCCTTCTGTCATTCTGGTCCTGAACGGAGTGAAGGGGAAGAATCTAAGCCCTATGTTGTATAAGTGAGATTCTTCGGTCGTCCTTCTCGTTCGGGAAGGACTCCCTCAGAATGACAGGTGTTTTGGTGTCCTACTGAAACCTGTCTCCGCTCATTCTGAGCCTGTCGAAGAATCTCACTCAGAGTAAGCTCCGCGAAGAATCCTATCAATGAAAATCCTAAGCGAATTAGAATCACTAGAATACAAATTTAGAATTTAGTCATGATCCTTTATGGTCGTGCTGAGGGCTTGAAGCTGTATATACAGCCACAGTAGTCCTGCCGGTAAAGTTCCCATCGCTTAGCTAACTGCACAGCCCGCTTGAAGCCATCCTTTTTCTTGAAATCTCTCACCAGGAACTTCCCGCCGCCTATTTCTTGCCCTATCTTATTGATTGTCTGTGCCGACTTGTGGGGGCTTATCGTCAAAGTAGTGGTGAAGGCATCTGCGCCGCAAGCCGCCATGTAATCATATGTCTTTTCCAGCCTTAGCCTGTAGCAGACCTGGCATCTCCTGCCACCTTCAGGCTCATCTTTTAATGAGCTGGTCTGGCTGAGCCATTCCTCAGGCTCATAAACCGGCACTTCCATCCAGAAATTCAATTCTCGAGCCACTCTCTGAGTAGTTTCCAGCCTTCTTTGATATTCCTCAGCCGGGTGTATGTTTGGATTGTAGAAGAAGCCGACCACTTCATGCCCCTCTTTGGTCAATGCCTCAACGGCACCGGCAGCACAGACCCCGCAGCATATATGTAACACTACCTTCATCACTGTACCTTTTGGGTGTGCATTAAGACGAGCATGATGAACAAACCAATAGCTATGCTGGCGGCACATGCCAGGAACATAGTCTCGTAACCGCTTATGTCGGCTACATATCCCATAGCCGTAGGTCCGGCAGCCAGACCGATCTGGAAGAAACATGTAGGTATAGCCATTGATAGTGCTCTACCGCTGGCTGAAGAAAAATCAGCCGCCATAACCAGGCTCGCCGGCATGGCTATTCCCATGCCGATGCCGAAGACAATGCCTATGATCATGAACTGCGGCAGGCTGTGGAAGAAGGAGAAAAGGGATACAGCTATGGCGCTAATTCCCACGCCACCGAGGAGCAGCAGCTTTCTATTTACCCTGTCCGCCAATCTGCCGGCTGGTGCCCGCAATATAGCTGAGCTGGCATAAACGGCAGTGATGATAGCTCCGGCGTCGGCCTCGGTCATGCCGAACTCCCTGCCGTAAAGGGGTATATAGCTGCCAATTGTGCCTGAGCCCACAGCCACTAGCAGCGGGGCTAACAGGACTGCAATCGCCAGAGGTCGTCCCAGCCAACGCCAAGATGAGCTGACTTTATCTGGAGCGGCTGCCGGGCGATGGACGATAACATCGAGCCGGGAGAGAATAAAGGCCAGACCTAACAGAGAGATGGCGCTGCAGCCGTAGAAGGCGGCATCGAAGCCAAACTTACCTGCCAGGAAGCCGCCGGTTATTGGGCCTGCCATAAGCCCCAGTTGTAGTGAAGCTGTGTACCAGCCAATAGCCGTACCTCGCTTTGCCTCCGTGGTTAAATCGACTACCAGGGCAATGGCTGTGGGCAGAAATGCCGCTGCCGCCAGGCCGTGAATTGCCCTGACTAGAATAAGCTGCTCAGGATTGTTAGCCAGTGGGTAGAGCAGTGGAGCCAGCGTAAATACGGCCAATCCACCGACCAGGAGCTTGTGACGACCGAACCTATCTGCAAGTATGCCGAATGGAATGAGGAAGAAAGCGGTAACATAGGAGATGGTGGCTACTATCAGTCCGACCTGTGATACTGTGGCACCGAGTTCAGCCGCATAAAGGGGTATCACCGGAAACATAAAGCTGAAACCGGCAAATCCGACAAAGGCTACTATGTACAGCGTTATAAGTGTAAAGGAGTTCTTCAATCTCGATTTCCGTAGCTATACACTTTATCATAAAAGCTTGCCATGGCAAAACCTCATTGACTCTGTGAGTAATAAAGGTGATGTGGTAGAATAACCTAGCTGAAATGAAACTTGGAAAAGTCTATCTGGTGGGTGCCGGACCCGGCGACCCGGCACTTGTAACTGTAAAAGGGCTGGAGTGCCTCAGGAAAGCCGATGTAATTATCTATGACCGGCTTATCGATGATAGCCTGCTTGAAGAGACATCTCATGATGCCGAAAAGATATACGTGGGCAAAGGGCGTGGCTGTCATGCCGTGGAACAGAAGGAAATAAACCTGTTGATAGTGGGCAAAGCATGTGAAGGCAAGAGTGTGGTCAGGCTAAAGGGCGGTGACCCCTTTGTACTCGGGCGAGGGGGTGAGGAGGCGGAAGTGCTGGCTGCCAATAAAATTCCTTTTGAAGTTGTCCCGGGGGTATCATCGGCTTATGCCGTGCCTGCTTATGCCGGCATACCTGTAACGCACCGTAGCCTGGCCTCCTCGTTCACTGTCATCACCGGACATGAAGACCCTGAAAAAGGAAAGTCGACTATTTTCTGGGACAAGCTGAGCACCGGCAGCGATACCCTGGTCTTTCTGATGGGCATGGCGAATCTGGCACATATAGTCAAGCAGTTGACAGATAATGGCAGGTCGCCATCTACTCCGGTGGCGGTGATAAGCCAGGGCACCAGTCCGAAACAGCGGACGATAGTAGGCACTCTGGAAAATATCGTCGCTAGAGCCAAAAAAGAGAACTTCGAGCCGCCGGCGGTGATAGTAGTCGGTGAGGTGGTCAGGCTTCGTGAGCAACTCCGCTGGTTCGACAACCTGCCTCTTTTCGGCAAGCGGATACTGGTGACCAGAGCCGAGCATCAGGCAAAAGAACTGAGCCAGCTTCTCTCATCGCGTGGGGCTCTGCCTGTGCACATGCCGGTCATAGAGATAAATCCACCGCGTAGCTGGCGAGAGCTTGACCGGGCTATTCGGGACCTGAGAAGCTACGGCTGGATAATTTTCACCAGCGTTAACGCCGTGGAAATATTCTGGGAGAGGCTTTATACACTGGATTTGGATTCGCGCTGGCTTACTGATGCTAAAATTGGAGCCATAGGTCCGGCTACCGCTGGCGCCCTCGAAGAAAGAGGCATACATCCCGATTACGTTCCGGAAATATATACCAGCCAGGGCTTCCTTGCCGGATTTAAAAAGAAGGAAATTGCCGGATGCAAGGTTCTTCTGCCCCGGGCCGATATAGCCGATAACGAAATTTCCGATGGGCTCGCCAGGCTTGGAGCCGAAATTCACCAGGTAACTGCCTATAGAACCACCGCTGCTGCCAGGTCGGTTTCACCAGCCAGGCAGATGCTTCTGAAAGGCGAAATCGATGTCATCACCTTCACCAGCGCTTCGACAGTGAATAATCTGCTGGCTATGCTGGGGCAGAAGTGGGAGGTTATAAAGCAGGCTAATCTGGCCTGCATCGGCCCCAAAACAGCCGCAGTTCTTATTGACAGAGGTATAAAGCCTGATATAGTTGCCCACGAGCACACTATGTCTGGATTGGTAGCCACTATAGAGCATTACTTTCAAGGAAAGGGGGAATGAAGTTGAGCAATTTTCCGAATACACGGTTGCGAAGGCTCCGCCGCAGCGAAGCCCTCAGGGCACTGATTAGAGAAACAAAGGTTGAGGTCGGAGACCTGATATATCCCCTCTTTGTCGTCGAAGGCAACAAGATGAGGCAGGAAATATCCTCGATGCCCGGGCTATACCGCCTTTCCACTGACTTGCTGCCAAAAGAGGTCGAGGAAATTGCCAAATTCGGCATTCCAGCCATAATACTCTTCGGCATACCGCAAAAGAAGGATGAGGTAGCCTCCTCAGCCTATCACCCCAGGGGAGTCATTCAGCAGGCAATACGAGCCATTAAAAAGACAACGCCCGACTTGCTGGTTATAACCGATGTCTGTCTTTGCGAATATACCAGTCATGGTCACTGCGGTCTTGTTGTAGATGGCTATGTAGACAACGATAAAACTCTGGAATTACTGGCAAAAACAGCTCTGTCTCACGCTGAAGCTGGTGCTGATATGGTAGCTCCTTCAGACATGATGGATGGCAGGGTGAAGGCAATCAGGCAGGCGCTTGACGAAAACAGGTTTCAAAGTATCCCTATTATGGCTTATGCCGCCAAATACGCCTCAGCCTTCTATGGACCTTTTCGTGAAGCCGCCGAGTCGGCACCGCAGTTCGGCGACCGTCGCTCCTACCAGATGGACTCGCCCAACTGGAGGGAGGCTTTAAGGGAGGTGGAGCAGGACATAGCCGAGGGGGCGGACATCGTTATGGTCAAGCCGGCATTGCCTTATCTGGATGTGATACGCAAGGTGCGTGATACCTATAATCATCCGCTGGCTGCCTACAGCGTCAGCGGCGAATATGCCATGGTGAAAGCAGCCGCGCAGCAGGGCTGGCTGGATGAGAGGGGAATAGTCCTGGAAATGCTCACCGCCATCAAGAGAGCCGGGGCTGATATCATCATAACCTACTACGCCAAGGAGGCAGCCCGCTGGCTATAATTTTCTGTCATTATGATGGAACATTTTACTTTTTGTTATTCTGAGCGCAGCGAAGAATCTCGATTCCCTCTCCCTTGATGGGAGAGGGTCAGGGTGAGGGTGAAAAATAAATAAATTTAATCGCTCAAAGCAACTTTTCCAGGAATCCCAGCGCTACCTGCCCGGAGGCGTGGATAGTCCGGTGCGTGCCTTCAAGGCGGTCGGCGGCACACCGCTTTTCATCAAGCGAGGTCAGGGCTCCCGGCTGTATGACCATGACGGAAATGAGTTTATAGATTACGTCGGTTCCTGGGGACCGCTCATACTGGGCCATGCTCCTCCACGGGTGGTAAAAGCCCTCAAAAAGGCAGTGGAACGCGGCTCCAGCTTCGGAGCTCCGACCGAGATGGAAACCACGCTGGCAAAGTTAATCTGCGAAGCTATGTCGTCCATCGAGATGGTGCGCTTCGTTAATTCGGGCACAGAAGCCGTAATGAGCGCCATCAGGCTGGCTCGAGCCTTCACCGGCAGAAACAAGGTGCTTAAGTTCGCCGGCTGCTATCACGGTCATTCCGATGGGCTTTTGGCTAAGGCAGGGTCGGGGATGGCTACACTGGGCATACCCAGCTCTCCTGGCGTGCCTCCAGCCTTAACTTCCGATACACTGGTGGCGCCTTATAACAACCTTGAAGCTGTAGAGCGGCTTTTTAGGGAATTCGCCTCTGACATTGCTGCCGTGATAGTCGAGCCTGTAGCTGGCAATATGGGTGTGGTGATGCCGCAGCCAGGGTTTTTGGAACGTCTTCGCAGCCTGACTAGCCAACATGGAGCGTTGCTCCTTTTCGACGAGGTCATAACCGGCTTCCGGCTGTCTTACGGCGGCGCCCAGCAGCTATATGGCATAACTCCAGACCTGACCTGCCTGGGAAAGATTATAGGTGGCGGCTTACCCGTAGGAGCCTATGGAGGTCGCCGAGAAATTATGCAGATGGTGGCACCTTCGGGGGAGGTTTATCAGGCAGGGACGCTGGCTGGAAACCCGTTAGCCATGACTGCCGGCATCGAGACCATCACCATTTTGAAGGAATCAGGCATCTATGAGAAGCTTGAGAGAAAAGCGTCTCTTCTGGCAAAAGGCGTCGTTGAAGCAGCAAGTAAGGAGGGGGTAGATATTCAATTACCTCGAATAGGCTCAATGTTCACCATCTTCTTTGCCAAGACCCCGGTCACTGACTATGAAACCGCCGCCGGGGCAAACACCGCGCTCTATGCCAAATTCTTCCGCGAAATGCTATCTCAAGGCGTATATTTACCGCCCTCACAGTTCGAAGCTGCATTTGTTTCCATAGTGAACACTGATAAGGACATTCAGTTCACTATTGCTGCTGCCGAAAAAGCCTTCGCCTCTCTTTTATAGTTAATGCAAAGTGCGTTGAGAGTTCATACGCAGGAACGT
>CAZUEB010000054.1:0-8524 GCA_964619115.1 uncultured Dehalococcoidales bacterium | reverse complement strand
CCAGGAGCACGCTGGTCAATGTCACCGGCGCCAGCAGCAGCCTCTCCAGCGAGCCAAGACGTAGCTCAAAATTGATGACCACTGCCTCCATGGCAGTAGTGCTGAAGAGGACGGTCATGGCAATGAGACCGGGGATAAGCTCATCAAAGTTGTGTGGATTTCTGAGGTAAAAAGCCAGTATCCAGGCCACCGGGAAGACAATACCCCAGCTAATGGCCGGAGGTTTAAAGTAGTAGGTCTTCATGTCCTTGAGGGCGATATAGTAGATACTGTGCAGACTTCCGTACCACATCTATCTACCCCCCTTCTCGGCCGTCATCACTACGGGGCTTAGGCCAGTGAGCTTAACAAAGGCATCCTCCAGGGTTGGCTTGAGGCTGTTTACTGAAGCTACCTCTGTACCCATCTCTCTGGCGTATTTGAGAACCACCTCAAGCACTGCGGCGGTATCACCGCTGTAGACTCTTATTCTGTCATTGACTTTCATTACCACGGCGCCGGGGAACTGCTGTCCAAGCTGTTCCGCCGCCTCGGGTAACGGTGCCTTGAAGGCAATCTCCACCGCCGGCTTTTCTTCAGCCATAGTCTTGAGTTTGCTGGGCGTATCCGAAGCAACAATCTTCCCCTTGACCAGCAGAGCAATTCGGGAACACAGCATATCCGCCTCTTCGAGATAGTGAGTAGTAAGGAAAATGGTTATTCCTTCATTCCGTAGTCGCTGAATGAGAGTACGCAGGTTGCGGGCGGCGACCACATCCAGCCCAACAGTCGGTTCATCGAGGAAAAGGAGACGGGGTCGATGAACGAGAGCAGCAGCAATGGTCAGCGCCCGCTTCATCCCACGCGAGTAAGTGGCAAAACGGGATTCCTTCCTTTCATAGAGCCCGAAGGTCTTCAGCAGCTCTTCCGCCCTTGTCTGGCGCTCGCGGGATGGTACACCGTAAAGCTGTCCCATGAAAATCAGGTTGTCCAGCCCGGTAAGCTCGTCATACATGTTGGATAGCTCAGGGACAACACCAAAGCCCTTCTTCGCCCTGACTATCTCCGAGCTTATGTCATAGCCGAGGACCCAGGCACTGCCTGAGGTGGGCTTTGATAAGCCGGTAAGCATACGGATGGTGGTTGTCTTGCCGGCACCGTTGGGACCAAGAAAGCCAAAAATCTCGCCCTCTTCAACCTCAAAGTTGATGCTTTCTACCGCGGCCAGTCCATCATAGTGTTTGGTTAAACCGGAGACCTGTATTGCTTTTGCCACGCATTTACCTCCTAAATGGTCATACCGAAGTAAAGCAGGATATACTTGAGCGAAACATAAAGGAATATAATACCAAATATTGCCTTCAATGTAGCCGGTTTGAACCGCCCAACCAATCGGGCGCCAATGACGGCTCCGCCCGCTGCTCCCAGACCCAAGGCAATGGCGGCTGGCACATCGCAGAAACCTTGAACTGCTTTGATAACACCCCCTACCAAGGCAAACCAGATAAAGGATGCCATAGAAGAACCGATAGCGACCCTCATTGGCGACTTAAGCAGGTAAATAAAACTTGGCACTAGGGCATATCCTCCACCGAGACCAATTATGCCGGTCAAAAACCCAACACCACCACCTATGCCTGCTTTGGCTCCCCCGCGTCCTAAAAGCTCATTGCCGGCGACCTCGGTTGCTTGCCTCTTAAACATTCCCTCATAGACCATTCTTAAGGCAGCCCAGATGAAGGCTAGGCCAACAATCAGGTCAATGAGGGAGCCATACCCATGGATATAATAGAAGAGGGCTGAACCAGCCAGCACACCCGCTACACCCGCTGGAGCGATATACTTGACAGACTTCCAGTCCACATTGCCCAGGCGCCAGTGCTGGATTGCTCCCGCAGCCGCAGTAAAGATTACTGCGGTTAAAGTCGTTCCTACTGCCAGAGTCGAGGAAAAACCGAATCCAAAGCGAATAGCTGGCATCATAATGACACAGCCGCCGATTCCCAGAAGCCCACCTACCCCGCCAGCTAGTATTCCAATGACAAAGAGTATAGCAAGCAATGCGATTTCCATAGTAGACTCCCTTAAATTTAGTACAACCGCTCCATCAATTTATGGTCAGTATAGCTACCATCAGTTGGCGACATCTCTCTAGCACCTCATGGTTAATACGGTAGTGAACGTAATAGCCCCTCCTCTCGCCTTTTACCAGCCCGATACTTTTGAGGACCCGCAGGTGCTGAGATGCCGCTGACTGGGTTATGCCCAATCGGCTCGCCAGTGCATTGACACATAAGGCATCCGGCAGCGACTGGCGGCAGAGAAGTTTCACCAAGTTGAGCCGCGTGGGGTCACCAAGGGCACTGAATATTGCCGCTTGTTGCTCGGTGTTCTCTTCAACAGATCCGGCCATATCACTAATTTATATAAGTATTTTTTAATATACTTAATTATAGCTACCCAAGAGACAATATGTCAAGGTAATATTGTTGAGCCGGAAGCCAGGGTTGAGTTGTTATATAATTAATGGAGGAAGCGGCGATTAATGAAAGGTAGTTACATACTTCTTCTGGAGCTTAACGAATCGCAGGATATTGCGGTTGGGCGATTGGGGGTTGGGCGTTTTCTTAAGGGCTTCTATGCTTACGTGGGCTCGGCATTGAACGGCCTTGAGTCGAGAGTGGCGCGGCATCTTCGGCAGAGCAGGAAGCGACACTGGCACATTGATTACCTTCTCGAGTGGGCAATTATTTATGAAGTCGTTCTTGTACCTGTGGAAGAAAGATTAGAATGCACTCTGGCGAGGGCTCTGAAGGAAGAGCTTACCTGTATTCGCCGCTTTGGTTCGAGCGATTGCTGTTGCTCGGGGCACCTTTTCTATGCTGCCGAAAGGAATGAGCTTAATACTCAGGTGGTTAAAGCGTTAACAAACCTGGCTCTTACTTACTCTCGCCACCTCGCACCCGCCCCCAGATTGCCACCGCTTTTGATAGCGAATCAATGTTTGTTGTAGCATCGGGACCTTTATAAAAACAAAGCTTCATACAATTATTTAATACCAGAGCCCCCACGCCCTCAACGCCGGAACGAACGGCTGCCAGTTGCATCACTATGCTAACACAATCACGGTCGTCCGTTATCATTTTCTCGATGCCGCGAATCTGTCCCTCAAGTCTTTTTAGGCGCTTCAGCAGCACCTCCTGAGATACCTCTAAATCTCCCTCTGTCTTAGCCATTGTAGCCTCCATAGATTTAGCTCTTGATATTACCATACCCCGTAGGGTATAATCCCGTCTGGTTAAAGTATCTTCTAGCAGGCTGTCAACATATTTTAGCACCAATCGCTACCGTATGTCAGGCCAATATGCTGAAAGGAGGGAAAACGCATGGAAGAGTTTGAACCAAAGATAGTCGGCTTCTTTTGCAATTGGTGCTCTTATGCCGGAGCTGACCTAGCCTGAGTTTCACGAACAACAATGCCGCCTAATGTCAGGATAGTAAGGATAATGTGCTCCGGCAGGATAGATGAAAGGCTGATTTCGAAGGCATTCACTGCCGGCGCTGACGGGATCCTTGTTTGCGGCTGCCATCCCGGCGACTGTCACTATCAAAAAGGTAACGTGAATGCTAGAAGAAGGGTG
Organism: uncultured Dehalococcoidales bacterium; assembly: GCA_964619115.1. Classification (GTDB taxonomy): domain Bacteria; phylum Chloroflexota; class Dehalococcoidia; order GIF9; family UBA5629; genus 9FT-COMBO-48-23. Next base: position 4,904 of record CAZUEB010000054.1, on the reverse strand, counting down.
ACAGGGCTGAAGCCCTTTTTTGAGGCCATAGGAATCGGTGGTGAAAGACTCAGACTGGAATGGATCTCGGCTTCTGAGGGACCGAAGGTCGCTGAGACAGTTAAGAGTTTCACTAAGACCATAAAGGAACTCGGACCAAGTCCACTGAATAGGAGGCAAAATGAGCATTGAGTATGTGTCTACAATATGTCCTTATTGCAGTTGCGGTTGTGGTATCTACCTAGTTGTCAGAGACGGCAAAATCATTGGGGAGGAACCCTGGAAAGAGCACCCGATAAATGAAGGGGCAAACTGCCCCAAGGGTAAGAATGCTTATCATTATCTATATAGCAAGGACAGGCTACAGGTGCCACTGGTCAGAAAAAACGGCAACCTTACCGAAACATCCTGGGATGAGGCTCTTGACCTTGTCGTTTCTAAATTCAGGGAGGCGACACCAGAAACATTTGGTGCCCTCGGCTCAGGGAAGACCTCGAATGAAGAGAGCTATATTCTACAGAAGTTTGTGCGGATAGCCATGGGCACCAACACTGTTGAATACGTAGGCAGATTATGCCACTCTTCAGCGGTAGCCGCTCTGATGCCCGCGGTTGGTTCTGGAGTGATGCAGACCTCTCAACCTGAGATCGAGCTTGCCGACTGTGTTTTTCTTGCTGGAGTCAATCTCATGGAAACCTTCCCCATGATAGCTCGGAGGGTATTCCGGGCGAGAGCCAAAGGAGCTAAAGTTATTTACACCGATCCCAGAAAGACGCCCACGGCAAGGCACTTAGCCGACATACACCTGCAATTGAAGGCAGGCACCGATGTGGCTCTGATAAATGCCATGATGCGGATCATCCTCAATGAGGGGCTGGAGAATAAGGATTTTATTGCCTCAAAAACCGCTGGGTTTGATGAATTACGCGATTTCCTCTCCAAGGTGGACTTACAGGAGGCAGAAGAGATTACAGGAGTTCCTCAGGAAAAAGCCAAGGAGGCAGCAATTACCTATGCTAAGGCTAAGAAGGCATGCATTCTATATGACCAGGGTATATGCCAGCACACTGTCGGTGCTGACAATGTTAGGGTTCACGCTGACTTATCTCTCCTTACGGGAAACATTGGCAAACCGGGAACCGGGGTCAACTCAATGAGGGGACAGATAAGTGGCGAGGGTACCGGCGATATGGGCTGCCTTGCTGTTTTTTATCCCGGATTCAAGCGTGTAGGTGAGGAATCGGCGAAGTTTTTTGAGGAGGCATGGGGAGTGAGCAACTTGCCCACCAAGCCGGGCATTACCTATATAGATATGCTGTACAAATGTCCCTACCTCTACATTGTTGGCACAGACCCGATGATGTGCGTGCCTGATGTAAACAACCTGAAGAAGGCTTTACAAAAAGCGAGTTTCCTGGTGGTTCAGGACATATTCCTTACCGAGATAGGCAAGCTAGCTGATGTGGTTCTACCAGCAGCTACCTGGGTGGAAAGGGAAGGCACGCACACCTACGTTGACCGGAGGGTACAGAAGATAGACAAGGTCATTGACCCTCCTGGCAAGGCAAAGCCCGACTGGTGGATTATATGCCAGCTAGCCGACAGGATGGGGCACAAGGATAAGTTTGACTTTTCCTCGGCTGGGGAGATATTTGAAGAGGTCAGAAGGTGCGTTCCTCAGTATAAAGGGATAACCTACGAACGGCTGAAGAAGACGCCAGGGGGAATTCACTGGCCTTGTCCGTCAGAAGACCATCCAGGGACTCCGACCATGTTTCTACAAAAGTTCAACACTGCGGATGGACTGGGGCACTTCCAGGTAGTGGAGTTTAAGCCCCCGGCTGAGATGCCTGAGGAAGAGTATCCTTATATATTAACCACAGGCAGAAGCATATTTCATTACCACACCGGGACGATGACGCGCAGGACACCGAAGCTAAATGACGAGGTTATCCAGGCCTTTGTTGAAGTGAACCCAGAGGATGCTACTAAGACAGGGATAAAGAACAAGGATGGGGTAATCCTGGCGACCAGGCGCGGGAGCATCGAGCTCAGAGCTAAGGTAACTGATGAAGTTCCGCCAGGGCTCCTGTTTGTTCCATTTCACTTTCCTGATTCCCCCGCCAACGTGCTGACCAACTCGGCTCTGGATCCCAGTTGTAAGTGCGCTGAAACTAAAGTGTGTTCGGCAAAGATGGAGGTCAAGCGATGAAAGGTGATATGTACATTGCTCGTTCCTCAGATAAGGAAATACTGGAAAAAGGTGAGCATGGCGGGGTGGTCACGTCGCTACTAAAACATGCTCTAGAGAGTGGCAGGGTGGATGCCGTTGTTGCTGTCAGGCCGAGGGATGGCAACAGATATGACGGCATACCTGTACTTGTCAATGACGCGAAAGAGATAGTGAAGACAGCAGGAGCACTGCATTGCACTTCACCCAACATTGCACGGTTCCTCAAGGAATACCTGAATGGCGCTTCTGACCAGAGGATAGCTGTAGTCGTCAAACCATGCGATGCTAAGGCTATTATTGAACTTGCCAAGAGAAACCAGATTGCTCTCGACAACTTGTTGCTCATCGGTTTGAACTGTACTGGCACGCTTCCCTCGGCAAAAGCAAAGCAGATGCTTAAAGACGAGTTCGGAGTAAACCCGGCTGATGTTGTTGCTGAGGACATTGAAGACAATAGATTGATAATCAGGCTCAAAGACGGGACGGAAAAGGAGAGGGATTTAGCTGAGTTGGAGCAGAAAGGATATGGCAGGCGAGAGAACTGCCGTAGGTGTGAGACCAACATCCCAAAGATGGCTGATATTGCCTGTGGCAAATGGGGAGCCGAAGATAGAAATACCACCTTTATTGAAGTCTGCTCTGAAAAGGGAAGTGACCTGATTGAGGCGGCAAGCCAGGCTGGAGCTATCAACATAGAAGAGCCGAGCGCTGAGGCAATAGAGAGCAGAAGAAAGAGGGATGAGGAAGCGATAGAACTGGCTTACAAGTGGCAGGAAACCGATTTCAGCAACCTTGAGCAGATGACCGTTGATGAGAGGTTCAACTATTGGTTTGGCTGGTTCAGCCGCTGTATCAAGTGTTACGGCTGCCGGGATGCCTGTCCCATATGCTACTGTAAGGACTGCTTTCTGGAGGCGGACAGGGGATTTGTACCACCGGGACAAGTCCCGCCGGACATTATATTCCCTATGGTGAGAATTAGCCATGTCATGGACTCCTGTGTCAATTGCGGACAGTGCCAAGACGTATGTACGATGGAACTCCCGCTTTCCCGTCTGATATTTTTGCTGAGTAAAAAACTGAGCAATATCTTCAAGTACGAGCCAGGTATGGATGTGACTGTGCTTCCACCGTTGAGAACGGTTACTGACCAAGAATTGAGCGTGAGTGGCGTCGAGGTCGCCTTCTAGCTGTGTAAAAATGGACAGCCTGAACGGAATAGCTTGGGAGGCAAGGCATAAAAAGAAGCCTAGCGGAACCACGGAATCTAGGAGGTGGAAAGGAGGGGTAAAAGAGCCATGCCAATTTATGAATACAAGTGTACCCAGTGCGGAGAGAGGTTTGAAGTGCGCCAGTCCGTAGGAGAAGACGGTTCCAGGTTACATTGCCCTAAGTGCAATGCTCACAATCCGAGGCGCCTATTTTCCTCATTCTACAGCCCAGCCTCAGGCGCATCTGAGCCTTCAGGAATAAGCTGCCCTACCTGCAGCCCGGGTACCTGTGGACTACCGCCAATGCAGTAGAACTGAGCAAAATCCCCATAATTATACTCACCAGCTTTTCACAGAGGATGGGGGAGACTGATGTCTCTGTAGCTCAGGGTATGGAACTTGAGGCTGAAGACTACGTTGAAAAACCCGGAACTGCTACGAAGGGTAGACAAGCTGCTCAAAGAAAAAAGATAACGTTTCCACTGTTTGAAAGTGGGGAAGGACTGGGCAGGGCAATATGAAAGTGATTGGACTGATTGGGGGCATGAGCTGGAACTCCACCGTGGAGTACTATGGGCTAATCAATGAGCTGGTTGCTGCCAGGCTCGGTGGTCTTCATTCCGCTAATATAGTGCTCTATAGCCTGGACTTTGCCGAAATAGAGCGCGCTCAGCGAGAATCACGCTGGGATGATACCGCCGATATCTTGGTCAAGGCGGCTACAGCATTAAAGCAGGCCGGTGCCGACTTCCTGGTAATATGCACCAACACCATGCACAAAGTTGCGGATGTTGTCGCTGAAAGAAGCGAGTTGCCGATACTTCATATTGCCAATGTAGCTGGCAGTGCCATTGCTGAGCATGGTCTACGCCGGGTAGGGTTGCTGGGGACAAAGTTCGTCATGGAGGAGTCGTTCTATCGAGACAGGTTGCAAAAGCGCTTTGGCATTGAGGTGCTTGTGCCCGCGCAAGCAGAGCAAGACATAGTTCATCGGATAATCTATGAGGAGCTCTGCTTGGGGAAAATAAAACAAGCCTCCCGCCACGCTTGCCTTAAGATTATTGAAGGGCTGAAAGAACAGGGCGCTGAAGGAATCATTCTGGGCTGTACCGAACTGCCTTTACTCATCCGCTCTGCTGATGTACGAGTTCTCTTATTCGATACGACCCGGCTGCATGCTGAGGCTGCAGTTAGACTGGCACTGGGTGAATAAAGAAGAAAGAAATATAGAGAGAATTACCAAGGGGGCTTGACAAAGAGGGTGCAAAGATATATTATGATTATGAGCATATGTGCAATATAACAAAATTATGCACAAAAGCTCATAATGGGAGAATCGATTATGGGAAGACCACAACTGTGCCGGCGAGTAAGCTTTGTACCCCCAATAACCTATTTCAAGCCGGCTGGGATACCTTTGGTTAATCTGCAGGAAGTACCTCTTCTTGTCGAAGAAGCAGAGGCAATTCGGCTTAAGGACC
>CAZUEB010000053.1:0-8530 GCA_964619115.1 uncultured Dehalococcoidales bacterium | reverse complement strand
CACCAATACCGATGATAGCATGAACGCCTGCCATTGCCGGCAGGGCTATACCCAGGGGCACAGTGCCAGATATCGCCAGCTCAACCGCGCAGGCAACCGATGCTATTACTACTGAAAACCAGGCAGCCACACCGCTGCCGACCATTATTCCTAACTTACGCTTACGGAAAAGCGGCGCGATGCCTCTATAGAGATAATACCCTATAAAGCAAGGGACAATACCCATATTGAAGATATTAACCCCCAGGGCAAGTAGCCCCCCGTCCTGGAAAATCAAGCTTTGCACAATGAGCACACAGGTCATTATAAGCACCCCCGCCCAGGGACCTAAGAGGATAGCAGCTAAAGCGGCCCCTATAAGATGCCCTGAAGTACCCCCAACCACGGGAAAATTCAACATTTGGGCGGCAAAAATAAAAGCTGCCAGCACCCCCATCAGCGGTACCTGCTTCTCACCCATCTTTTTATTCGTCGCTTTAACTGCATAGGCTACACCGCCAGCAGCCACCGCAATTCCAACCGCTGCTACCGGCGCACTGATAAAGCCATCTGGAATATGCATCGAAACGCCTCCTTAACAAAACAATTCAATTAAAAGCAACTGCGACTAATTGCACTAAGCCTCAAAATAAAAACTCCTACTCAGCCTGACATTGAGAACAAAGACCGAAAACAGCCATATGCTTCAAATCAGCCTTAAACTGATACATATCATATAAAGCTGCTTCCAACTGAGCCAGTGCCGACTCAGGCAAATCAATCATTTTACCGCACTTCTGGCACACAAGATGATGATGATGACCCTTCTCCGCAGGATGAAAACGAACACACCCGTCTCCCAGGGCTATCTCTGTAACCAGCCCGAGTTCCTTCAACAAATCCAATGTCCGGTAAACCGTAGAAATGTTGGCATAAGGATACCTGGCTTTGACTTGGGCATAAATCTCCTCAGCGCTAACATGCTTATCAGCGCCATGCAACGCCTCGACTACCATCATCCGCTGCGGCGTCAACCGATAGCCCCTACCCCTGAGTACTTGACTACAACTCATATCGAAAATTTAGCATAAACTGGAGAAATTTGCAAACGATTGCATCAACAACGAATTGAACTCAAGAAAATTTTTCCTTACTATCCAACTCTATAGTAACCGGCCCATCGTTATGTATCTCCACCAACATGTGCTGCCGAAACTGCCCCGTCTTCACTTTCAAACCAGTAGCACACACCCGGCTAACAAAAAAGTCAACCAATGCCTCAGCCTGATCTAGCGGTGCTGCCTCCTCGAAGCTGGGTCTCCTCCCTTTCCGGGTGTCAGCCAAAAGGGTAAACTGACTTATTATCAAAATCTCACCCCCAATCTCCAGCACCGAAAGATTGAACTTACCATCTTCATCAGCAAAGATACGGAGATGGACTATCTTATTGGCCAGATAGATAGCATCTCTCTCCATATCGCCCCGAGCTACACCAACAAGGATAACTAAACCCAACCCTATATCTCCCACCACCTTGTCATTCACACTCACCGATGCTTTAGCGACCCGTTGTACTAATACCTTCAAAACACCTCCAATCTATTAATCTAACCGCTACAAGCCCCCTTTGATATTTTATGAAAGCATTCTACCTAATACAAATTGACAGCTAAAATTTGATGGAGTACAATGGTTTTTGCGTAGTATACGGAGGACCGCTCATGATCGAGATGACCATTGACAGCATTCGGGTAAGTATGATGAATTATCAGCACGTGGTAATCCTAAGAGAGAAAGCATCAGACCGCTACCTGCCCATCTGGATCGGACCAGCAGAAGCAGACGCCATATCGATAAAATTGCAGAATGTTGACTTAGCACGACCGATGACCCACGATCTGCTGAAAAGTGCAATTTTCGCGCTAGAATCCACATCAGGAACCGTGATAAGCAAAATTGTTGTAAATGATCTCCGCTCCGACACATTCTATGCCCAAATTATTCTCGAATCCACTAATGGACCTAAACAGGTAAGCATAAAATTCCCGCCTGAAAATAGTACGCGCCGAGGATATGACAACGGTTCATGGATATCTCTCACCTGGCAGGGAAAAGAACACAAACTTAAAATAGCAAATGAATGGCAAGACACAGATGGCAGATTCATCGAGGCAGCGAATGATGATGGATTGATGTTTGTACTCCGCTTTGACAAGGACCACGAACAGTGGCTACTAACCAAGATAAAGCTTGATTCACGTCCCAGCGACGCAATCGCTCTGGCAGTAAGAGCAACGGTACCTATATATGTTGAGGAGGCAGTTCTGGACAAAGCCGGCATCATACTTGACAGAGAAACAGGCAAGCCCATCCCCATAGATAAAGGTACAGATAAGCCAGGCGGTAAAGGTAAGCCTGATGAGCAGGAACTAAAGAAATTGTCAGCTTTCTTACCTTTTATAAATACGCTCGATCTGGATGACATAGGGAAGCATAAATCATAAACAGACTCACAGATGCGCTACATTTAAAAAGCCTGTTTAATAGCTAGGTTGGAATTTATTAGTGCTTCTCACAGTAGCATAGCTTTGTATCTAACAGACACTATGGCGCGTATAAGAGCTGCGAGGGGTAAATACCTAACAGATAAAGCCAAACTAGAGTAGCCCATCGGCAATTTATAGCATCGTCTTTTAGTACATATGAAAATTAGTCCTAAGGTCGATGACAGCTATTTCTCAACCTGCTAGAGTAAGTACATGGACGAAATGTGCCCAAGCAAGAAGAAGTATCACGTGTTTTCTTAATTATCGTAATTGTAGCTAGAAAGCAGGTCATAGAAATAGCATTATGACTTCAATTCAAGAGAACACCTATTACATGACAGAGAAGCCTAAGTACAATAGACCAACACCCAAGGAATGGGCTAGACCACTATCTCTTGTCTTTAATATTGGTTGGTCTTTCGCCTTGAGTCTGGTTGTGCCAACCAGTATAGGTTACTGGCTTGACCGCCCTGAGAGGTTCAATACCCATCCCATGTATACACTTATTGGATTTGGCATAGGCACAGTGCTTGCCTTCTACAGTCTTTACCTTATATTGCATCGCTTCTACATGGAACAAAAAGAGCAAGAAAAAGGCGGGGGACCGAAATAGTAAATGATTAAGCGCCCGGGTTGCCTAATATTCCTTGTTGTTATTGCGGCACTTCTTATAATTGGATTCATTATTGGCCCAATTGGCTCATCACTCTTCAACATTAAAGTTCCTGAATCCCTAGCTGTCTCCAAGCCACATGTCGAACTTCCAGCGGAAGGCATATTCCAGATATCTGGATTTACTGTTACCAATACTCTTATAGCCTCGTGGATAACTATGATAGTTCTGGGCAGCTTGTTCTTCGCCGCTACGCGCAAGATGAAACTGATACCGGGGGGGCTGCAGAATTTTGCTGAATTCATCGTAGAGTCACTCTTGAACTTCGTTACAGGTGTAGCCGGGGAGAAAAATGCCCGCACCATTTTCCCCTTGATGGCTACCATATTCCTCTACGTCATGACCAATGCCTTTCTGGCCCTTATACCAATATTCGGAACCATAGGCTACGAGCACGGTCATGTCTTCGTACCTTTGCTTAGAGCGGCAAATACTGACATTAACCTACCACTCTCTATCGCTCTGATTTCTGTTTGTTGCGTAGAATTTTGGGGTTTACGATCACTGGGTTTCTTCCATTATTCAAAAAACTTCTTTGACTTGGGCCCGTTACGTAACGGCTTCGTGAGTTTGTTCAAGGGAAAGATCAAGCCTGCCTTTAGCGGAATCATGTTCGGTTTCATTAATGTATTTGTTGGCGTCATAGAAATACTCAGTCACCTTATTCGCATAGTCAGTTTTACCTTCCGTCTCTTTGGAAATATGACTGCCGGCGAAATACTGCTGCTGGTAATTACTTTTCTTGTACCGTTTTCAGTATCTGTAATATTCTACGGGCTGGAATTGCTTGTCGGCTTCGTTCAAGCATTGATCTTCGCCGGTTTAACACTAGTCTTTGGTGTTATTGCCATGGCTTCCCACGGTGAGGAGCCAGAGCATTCAAATTAAAAGGAGGATACACAAATGGACGCGGAAACTATGAAAATGTTAGCTGCAGGTCTAGCCGGTGGACTAGGCATGATAGGCCCGGGTATAGGCCTGGGACTTATTGGCTTTGGAGCCATGCAAGCCCTCGGTCGCAACCCTGAAGCCAGAGGGCCAATTCTGACCAACATGATTCTGATTGGCGCCTTTGCTGAGGCCGTCGGCATCTACGCTTTGATCGTAGCTATACTGTTAGCTCTGGTAGTCTAAAGAGGAGAAGTAAAAATGGAAGAAGGCGGTTTACCAGGTTTTATAGGTGGTCTTATAGGCGCAGCCATAACAATTGGGATTGTAGTTGCTTTCAGCATGATAATCATCATCTTTATACTTGCCCAAGCCTAATTATTGCTTAAATCGCGGCTCCAATCCAATGTAGCTTTTGCATGACCAACATTTACATATAACTAATGAAATAACAAGTTAGGTGACAATATGGGTATAGGTATTAACTTACCATTGTTGATAGCGTTCACGGTGAACTTCATTCTCTTATTTGTCATATTGAGCCTAGCCGCATACAAGCCCATAGTCAAGATGCTCAATGATAGGCAAGCCAAGATAACAGAGAGCATGGAACAAGCCGAAAAAATCAGGCAAGAAACAGCACACAGTGAAGAGGAGATTAAAGCTCACTTAGAAAATGCCCGCAAAGAGGGGCAAGCTGTAATAGCCCAGGCGACACAAATAGGAGAAAGGATAAAGGAAGAGGCAAAAGACAATGCCCGCCAAGAGGCTGAGTCCCTGATTACAAAGGCACGCACCGAAATACAGCTAGAGCGAGACAAAACCGTTGAAGAACTGCGTGCCGAATTTGCAGATATCGCCATTTTGGCTGCAGAAAAAGTAATCAAAGAAACTGTAGACAAAAAGAAGCACCGCAAGCTTATTGATGAAGTGCTCAAGGAGAGCAAAACTTTTAAGCAAACTTAGAAGGCCAAAAATCAAATGCCGATAACAACTTCTGTCAAGCGCTATGCTCAAGCAGTCTTCGAGATTGCTCTGGAAAGCAATAAACTAAAAGAGTGGCAATCTGACCTGGGAAAAATCGCTCAGCTGATGCAAGATACTGAATTTACATCGCTGATAGAAAACCCGAAATTGCCGTTTGAACTGAAGGCAAAGTTAGCTCGTGAAGTATTGGGAAAAATGAATACTATGACCCTGAATCTAGTCTACCTTCTCATTGCTAAAGGCCAGCTCAAAAACGTCGGGCAACTTGCAGACGAATATGAACGCCTATTAAATGACCACTATGGGATAAAAACTGCCGAGGTTACCACTGCCATTGCACTTGATAATACAGAAAGAGAAAAGCTTAGCCAGCACATTGAAGCAATTATCGGCAAGAAAGTCAACATTAACATCCAAGTCAACCCGGATATTCTAGGTGGCTTTATCGCCAGAATAGATGATAGTCTTATTGACGGTAGCATACGTAACAAATTAGAGATGCTAAAGAAAAGTCTGGCTTAAAAATACCCATAAGGGGGAGAGTAAGATGACAACAGAAGGACGAGACATAGTCTCAGTAATTAAAGAGAACATCAGGCAATTCGGCTCCACTGTGACCATGGTAGATGTGGGTACGGTGATCAGTGTCGGTGACGGCGTTGCTCGAATCCACGGACTTCGTGGTGCTAAATATAACGAACTTCTAGAATTCCCTAACGATATTATGGGGTTAGCACTTAATTTGGAGGAGGATAATGTCGCTGCTGTTATTCTTGGCGACTTCAGCCATATTAAAGAAGGTGATGAAGTCCGCTCCACAGGAAGAGTAGTCGAGGTGCCTGTAGGTGACGAGCTTATCGGCCGAGTGGTCGACCCCATAGGCAATCCTTTAGATGAACTGGGGCCGATTAAAACGACCAAGACTCGACCAGTAGAAAGAGTCGCACCTAACGTTGTAATGAGGCAGCGGGTGAACACACCAGTATACACAGGTATAAAGGCAATAGATGCTTTGATTCCAATTGGACGAGGTCAACGCGAGTTAATTATCGGTGACCGTTCCATAGGCAAATCAGCCATCGCTATCGATACCATCATCAGACAGAAAGGCGGAGACCTTATCTGCATTTACGTAGCTATCGGACAAAAAACATCAAAGGTGGCACAAGTAATAGGAACTTTCAAGAAATACGGAGTCATGGAGCATACCATAGTGGTCGTAGCTAGCGCTTCTGACCCAGCGCCTTTGCAATATTTAGCCCCTTACTCTGGATGTGCTATCGGCGAAGAATTCATGGAACAGGGGAGGGATGCGCTAGTTATCTATGACGATCTAACAAAGCACGCCTGGGCTTACCGACAGCTATCACTTATACTCAGGCGTCCGCCTGGCCGTGAGGCATACCCCGGTGATGTCTTCTACCTTCACAGCCGACTTCTCGAACGAGCTGCTAAGTTGGATGAAGAACATGGCGGCGGCTCACTCACCGCCCTCCCTATCATAGAAATCCAGGCTGGTGATTTAGCTGCTTATATTCCAACCAATGTTATCTCTATTACCGATGGGCAGATTTATCTTGAAGCAGATATGTTCAATAGCGGTATCCGCCCGGCATTAAACATTGGATTATCGGTATCAAGAGTAGGTGGCAATGCCCAGACCAGAGCTATGAGACAGGTAGCCGGTAGATTAAGGATAGATATGGCTCAATATCGCGAACTGGCCACCTTCGCCCAATTCGGCACTGCTGATTTAGATAAAGCTACCCGTTCCCAACTAGAGCGCGGGCAAAGAATCACCGAAGTATTAAAGCAACCTCAACATGCCCCGATGTCATTAGACAAAGAGGTATCTATTCTCTACGCCGTCAATAATGGCCATTTAGATGATGTTCCACCAGAAAAAATTGCTGTTTTTGAACAAGGTTTCCACAGATTTATGGAAACCAACCACCCTCAGGTAAATCAGCGTATTTTGACCGATAAGGAAATCAAGCCGGAAACTGAAGAGATGTTAAAATCAGCAATATTAGAATTCAAGAAAAGTGTAGCTTACTAAAGGAAAACAATGATTAGTCCACGGATTCTTCGTCGACGCATTCGCAGTGTCCAGAGCACAGCTAAAATCACCAGGGCAATGGAAATGATTGCCACTGCCAAGATGAAGCGATCTCAGGAACAAGCTTTGGCTGGACGGCCCTACAGCGACAAGATCGGTCAGATAATCGCTGACCTCGCCGTTGAGTCCGCAAAGAGTGGGGCTCTACATCCCCTATTAGCAAAAAGGGACGTAAAGAGAATAGCCGTAGTGCATATTACTACAGACAGAGGCCTATGCGGTGGACTTAACGCTAATATAAATCGCTTAACAGCTAATTTCATTCTGGGACAGAGTGTGCCGGTTACGCTTGTCACTGTCGGTCGCAAAGGGCGAGACTTCATGATACGTTATAAACGCGATGTCCGTGCCGAGTTTACGAAGATTAGTGATCGTCCTACATTGCTTGAAACACTACCCATTTCCCACATTATTATCGATGACTACACTAACGGTTCTATCGACATGGTCTATCTAGCCTACACTCAATTCATAAGTACTATGACCCAGAAGCCGATATTAGAGCCGCTGCTTCCTGTAGAACCGGCGGCAATACCTAAGACGGAAACTACAGAATATATTTACGAACCCGACCCCAAGTTTGTTCTGGGTGAACTTCTACCACGTTTCGTGGAAATGAAGGTTTATCATGCCATTCGCGAGGCCATTGCCAGCGAGCAATCGGCTCGAATGGTCGCCATGCGAAACGCCACCGATAATGCCAACGAAGTTATTTCTGACCTTACTCTGACTTTAAACAAAGCCCGTCAGGAAATGATTACCACAGAACTCCTTGATATTACAGGAGGCGTCGAAGTCCTACACTAGAGGAGGTGAAATTTTGGCAAAAGGCAAAGTAGTCCAAGTAATCGGAACAGTAGTTGATATAGAATTTCCTCAGGAAGCGTTACCAGCAATCTATAATGCCATCGAGATCAACCAAAATGGCGGCAAGATTATTCTTGAAGTTCAGCAACATACAGGCAATAATTGGGTGCGCTGTCTAGCTCTATGCCCTACCGATGGACTAGAAAGAGGTGTCGAGGCGATTGACACCGGAGCACCAGTAGCTGTTCCTGTAGGTAAAGCTACTCTAGGGAGGTTGTTTAATGTCTTCGGAGAACCACTAGATAACCTTGGTCCCGTAGAAACCAAGGAGAGACTCCCAATTCATCGCCCCTCACCTCCACTAGAAGAGCAGGAAACAACAAGTCAAATGCTGGAAACAGGTCTAAAAGTAATAGACTTGATTACTCCTTTTACCAGAGGAGGTAAGATAGGCGCTTACGGCGGAGCTGGAGTAGGCAAGACTGTTATCATAATGGAGCTGATTCATAATATTGCCACTGAGCACGGCGG
>CAZUEB010000052.1:0-8552 GCA_964619115.1 uncultured Dehalococcoidales bacterium | reverse complement strand
TTTCTTCGCCACAGACAAAGGCACCGGCACCCGGGAATATATCCAGGTCGAATTCGAAGCCGGTACCCAGTATATTTTTTCCTAGGAGGCCGTATTCTCTAGCTTGGGTTATAGCGTGGTTTAATGTCTCAATAGCAAGTGGATATTCAGCACGAACATATGCATAACCCTGGCGTACATTCCCTATGGCATAGGCTCCTATTGCCATACCCTCAATTATTGAGTGAGGATTGCCTTCAAGTACGGCGCGGTTCATATAGGCGCCCGGGTCTCCTTCATCCCCGTTGCAAACGACGTATTTTTCATTGCCCTGAGCGCTACGGACAAATGACCATTTTGTGGCTGTGGGGAAGCCTGCTCCACCACGTCCTCTTAGCGCGGCTTTTCCTATCTCTTCGATAACTGTCTCCGGCTTCATCTGGGTTAAGGCTTTAGCCAGAGCCTGGTAGCCGTCTCTGGCGATATATTCATCTATATCCATGGGGTCAAGGTCCTGGTTATGCATCACCCTTATTTCTTGTAACTTTAATAAAGGGTCACCAGGATCGAGTTTCCATTCTTCCACCACTTTGTTTCCGATGAGATGTTGCTCGATAACCTTCGGAACTTTATCTTCAGTGAGATCGTAATAGATAGTTTTACCTTTTGAAGGTTGCAGAACTGTGACTATTGGCTCTCGGTCGCATAAACCGACACAAGCTGCTTTTAGTACAGTAATGTTTGATAGTTTGCGGCTTTCCACTTCTTGCTGAAAAGCCTCAAGTGTTTTGTTTGCTCCCGAAGATATACCACATGTCCCCAGATGAACCTTAACCTGGGTTTTCTTTTCTTGTTCCGACAGTTTCTCGCGGATTTTGTCTCTAAGCTTAGTAAGTTCTTCTACCGACGCAAGTCGTTTCATGATATTCTCCTATCGATATGAACTCAGGACTTCTTTTAGCTGGCTTGGTTTTACTCTTCCATGAACGTCTTCCTTGATTGCTATTACAGGAGATAGTCCACAGCAGCCGATGCATCTTACTGTCTGCAGGGAGAATTTGCCATCAGGCGTAGTCCCGCCGGACTCAAGACCGAAATCTTTATTCAGAGTATCAAGTAGTTTCTGCCCCCCCTTAACATAGCAACTGGTGCCTAGGCAGACCTGTATCACATATTTACCCTTCGGTACCATCGAGAAGAATGAGTAGAAACTCGTTATACCGTATAGCTCGCTTAAGGGAATTTTCATTTCCCCAGATATTGTTTCCAGAACCTCATGTGGCAGATAGCCAATAATCCCCTGCACTTGCTGCAGTACGCGTATCGGAGCACCTGCTTGCCCATCAGTATCTTCAATTACTTTTCTGATTTGCTGTAAGGTTTTACTGTCAATAACCTTGTTTGTTTTCGTGGTTTTCATTGCTTGCTTCAAGGTCACCTCCCAAGACGTGGTTCATTTATATCTCATTATCAGTGTATCAATGCACTAAGGTGTATCACATTGGCCTTTGGCTCTAATTCTTGGGGGACTTTAGCCTCAAATAAGAAGGTTGTAAATACAGCTAAGACAGTAGCGTTTATATAGCTGCTGAATTGTAGCAATTAACCCCACTGGCTGCAAATGGACTGCGCTAGTGCATTCCATTTATGATAGTGGTTTTTCGTGTTGTCCATGGCTAGCGTACGGGCTCTAATATATTTTCAGCTAGGGATAGGCAAAAATACTTGTTTTTGGATAAAAACAGGCATGATGCTTGTTTCTCCGAATGATAATGAGGTATAATTCCTTCGTTCATTTTGTAGCAGCTCGTATCTTTACGGTAATACAAGGTTCAGAATCGACGATTATTTATTCATAGCTTTAGCATTGTGTCATGGTTAAGCTGTTGTCTGGTATTTTTACTTTTACAAATCCCGGTATATTCTAAGGAGGTTTGATATGTGGAAAACTGAATCTGTAGGAGTCACACGAGCAGACACGGCAGTACGGCAATGCCTGCCGCCATGTCAGATCAAATGCCCCATAAATGAGGACATCCAGAGGACAAATGTGCTGATTTCTCTTCTCCCTGAAGATATGGATTCGGCAAGAGAAGGTATAATTCAGATTAGCGATTACCTGTATGAAAAAAATCCATTCTTCAACATTTGTGGTTACATCTGCGGCATTTGTGAGCTGGAGTGTAATTATAAAAGCAAGGGTGGAGCAATCAGGAGAAGGCTACTTAAGAGATTTCTGTCGGATGTTTATACAGACCATCTGAAGGAACGAGGTAAATTCGGGATATCCAAAAATAAAGAGAAGGTTGCAGTTATAGGTGGTGGCCCGGGGGGGTTGATGTGTGCATACCATTTAAGCAAGAAAGGCTATAACGTAACGATATTCGAGGCTTCTGACAGGCTTGGCGGAGCGCTGTGGCTGGTACCGGATTATCGCTTGCCCAAAGATGTCCTTCAGACCACAGTCGAAAATCTCGTGAGAATTGCTGGCATAGATGTCAAGTATAATAGTCGACTTGGGTCAGAGGGTTTGACACTGGAAAAACTGGAGAAAGAGGGCTTCAAGGCGGCGTTTCTGGCGACGGGATTACCGTACCCCAGAATCTTAACCTTTGAGGGAAAGACGGTGGAGGGACAAGACCTGTCAGGTGTCATGTACGGACATACATATTTGTATGAAGTAAGCCATAATAATATCAGGCCTGATTACTTCAAGGGCAAAAAGGTCATAGTTACAGGAGGCGGAAACGTAGCCTTCGATGTGGCAAGGTCAGTCAAGAGGCAAGGTGGAGACGTGATCGTCATCTGTTTGGAATGCGAGGACAAGGACTGTAAAGACGGCATACCGGCTGATGAAGATGAGATCCGTGGAGCATGGGAGGAGGGTATAAGAATAATCTATAGCCGCGGTGTAAGAGAAATAGTTGGGCAGGACGGCAAATTCAAAAGAATTGATTGTCCGGCATGTATTAGCGTATTTGATGAAGAAGGATTCAATCCGAAGTTCGATTGTACTGATTGCATAGATTTAGAGGGGGATGTGCTTATAATAACTGTGGGGCAGGCTCCCGACAGGCCTCTGCTCCAGAAAGAAAATCTTTTGAATGAACGGGGGAGGCTTGAAGTAGACCATTTGACGCTACAAAGCTCAAGTGTGCCATGGGTATTTATAGGTGGTGATGTCAGAAGAGTAGGCTTTATGATTGAAGCTATGGGTGAAGGGCTCATGGCTACGGAGTCGATTGATAGATATCTGAGGGGTGTGGATATGAGAGAGGGGCGTAGGAGGGATTACGAAGCATATGAGATTCCAGTCAGGAGAGACTACAAGCCTGTGCCTGAAGTACCCTGGATGCCACCTGAGGATAGAATGCATTTCCAGATGTTTGAAAAAGGTTTTACTTTAAAAGAGGCTATAGAGGAGGGGAAAAGGTGTGTCACTTGTGGGCCTTGCCTGTCTTGTAAAGCATGCGTGTCAATCGGTTTTCAAAAGTCGTTAAGTCCAGTGGAAGTTGATACGGCTACGTGTAGTGGCTGCGGGCATTGTGTATATGTATGTAACTATGGTGCAGCTCGTCTAGTGAATCGAGGCGATAAAGTTGTATCTGAAACCGACATGTTCAGATGCAAGTCCTGCGGCATGTGTGTTGTGGCGTGCCCGTCTGAGGCTAGAAAAATGGTTGATGAAGATATAGCTGATACGATAGCGAAAGTATACGCATCTTTGTCGTGAATGTTAAAGAAAATTATTAAGGAGGACGACATTGAGCCAATATAAACCAAAGGTAGTTTGTTTTTCCTGCAAGTTCAGTTGGGGGTATCTGGCAGACGAAGCCTACCTATCCAGAGAAATAGAGAACTGGATACCTATTATTTGTACAGGTAAGATTGATACTACCCATATAATGGATGCCTTTGAAAAAGGAGCAGATGGGGTATTGATACTTGGTTGTCCTGAGGGGGATTGCCATTATCAGGATGGCAATTATGAGGCAAAGAAGAGAGTTTATCTCCTGTGCAGGATACTAGAGTCCATTGGTATAGAGAAAGAAAGAGTTAAGATAGAGCTTTCCTCCGATCCTGAAGGTCGCAGAATTTCTAAATTAGTGAAAGAGATGAAAGAAGAACTGGCGAAATTGGGACCGTGGAAGGGGAATGTGGTGGCAGAAAAGATGCCCCAGAAAAAGGAAATAAAAGCCGGAAGGGGGAAATAAAATGGCGAAGCCGAAAGTTGCAATTTGCTGGTTGGGGTCATGTGGTGGTTGTGACGAGGCTGTTGTCGATATAAACGAAGTGATTCTCGGCGTGGCGAAAGCGGTCGATTTAATTCTATGGCCAGTGGCGCTTGATTTTAAGTATAACAGCATCAAGCCAATGAAGGATGGTGAAATCTTACTTAGTATTATTAATGGAGATGTAAGAAATTCCGAACAGGAAGAGGTAGCAAAACTGCTAAGGGAAAAATCTCAGTTGGTTCTCGCATTCGGTGCCTGTGCCTGTCTTGGTGGCACTCCTGGGCTTGCCAATCTTAGAACGAAAGAGGACATCTTTAACTGGGTCTATAGAGATGCTCCGACTGTAGTAAATCCTGAAGGGAACTACCCTCAAACGACCACTATTGTCAATGGTAAGAAACTAACGCTACCTGAAATCTATGGCCGTGTTTATGCTTTGAATGACATAATCCCTGTTGATTACTACCTACCCGGATGTCCCCCTCCTCCACATCTGATTATGGCGGCTATAAGTGCGGTGCTAGAAGGAAAGCTTCCACCTAAAGGCTCAACATTGGCTCCTCATAGAGCCCTTTGTGATAGTTGCAAGAGAAATAAATCGAAGCCAGAAAGGATGGCCATACGTGATATAAAGAGGATTCACGAAGTGGAGGCTGACCCAGATGTTTGTTTTCTGGCTCAAGGAATAATCTGTCTGGGACCGGCTACTCGTGATGGATGTGGAGAAGCCTGTATGAATATCAATATTCCATGCCGGGGATGTTTCGGTCCTGTGGAAGGGGTGGTAGATTCCGGAGCTAAGTTCGTCTCGGCACTGGCGTCGATTTTGGACGTGCAGAGCGATGAGGATATAGAGCGGATTGCAAATGAGATTATGGATCCAGTAGGTTACTCATACAGGTTCGCACTTCCCTCATCGATATTACAGAGAAAAACTGGCAAAAATAAATAATAGTTAGAAAGAGGTGCAAAGTGACCGAAAAGATAACTATAAATCCAATAACCAGGCTTGAAGGACACGGGAAAATTGAGATTTTCCTGGATGATAAGGGAAATGTGGATGACGCCTACTGGCAGGTAGTGGAGCTAAGGGGTTTTGAAAGGTTTTGTCTGGGTAGGCCTGTGGAAGAATTGCCGCGAATTATGCCTAATATTTGCGGCGTTTGTCCGACCCCACATAATATGGCATCCGTTAAAGCCTTAGATGACCTATATGGAGTGGAACCTACGCCTACAGCCAAGCTGGTAAGGCAACTACATTATGACGCATTTATGGTGGAAGACCATTTGCTGCATTTCTTTATTCTTTCTGCCCCTGACTTTGTGCTCGGTCCTAGTGCCAATCCGGCGGAGCGTAACATACTTGGCGTGATAGCGAAAGTGGGGTTGGAGATTGGTGGTAAGGTTATAGAGACGAGAAAAAGGTGCCGTGAGATAATTCGTTATCTCGGTAGCAAGCCACCACATCCTGAAGGTGGTTTACCTGGAGGAGTTTCTAAGGGCGTAACCGAAGATGACAGGAAATGGATAAAAGCCACCGCAGACTATTGTGTCGAATTCTGCCAGTTCGCCCTTGAATTGTTCAAACAGGTTGTCCTTGATAACAAAGAATATCTGAACCTTGTCTTGAGTGACGCTTACAAGCTTAACACCTATTATATGGGTTTAGTTGATGATAATAACCGACTTAACTTCTATGAAGGTAAGTGCAGGGTGGTTAATTCGAAGGGAGAGGAATATGCCTTATTCGACTATCATGATTATATAGACCACATAGGTGAGTGGGTGGAACCATGGACGTATGTAAGGCTGACCTACTTGAAAAAAATAGGTTGGAATGGTCTTAATGATGATGAAGGGACTTCATTGTATCGCGTAGGACCGTTGGCAAGGTTGAATGTAGCTGACAGCATGTACACTCCGCTGGCACAGAAGGAATATGAGTCGATGTTTGATATACTGGGTGGGAAGCCGAGTCATCACACTCTGGCTTACCATTGGGCGCGATTGATAGAAGCTCTTCAGGCAGCAGAACACATGCAGAGGATTGCTAATGATCCACTGTTGACCAGCAAGGACATACGAAATATGGCTCTCAAATTAGGTAAGGTCGGCATCGGTTGCATTGAGGCGGCTCGCGGGACTTTAATCCACCACTATGAGGCTGATAGTGACGGAAGAACCACAAAGGTGAATCTCATTGTTGCTACCCAGCATAATGCAGCCCCTATATGCTTATCTGTTAAAAAGGCAGCCATGGGATTTGTAAAGGGACCAGAGGTTAAGGAAGGCTTGCTTAACATGGTGGAGATGGCTTTCAGAGCCTATGATCCGTGTCTGGCCTGTGCTACTCATGCCTTGCCGGGGCACATGCCCCTGATATTGAATATAAGAGACCGCAGTGGCGGCTTGATACGAACTGTACAGAGGTCGTAATTCCCTTTTAGGGGTTGCAGTGGAGCTTTATGCGCCTCTTTCGGTGTGATTTGACCAGATAGAGTTTTTTCCTAATTTTGTACTTAAATACGTAGTCGTGTCCGGCAGGCTAAGGCTATCATAGGCTAAGTGGCCCTGAGCATTCTTGAAGATGAAGAATACGCCCCTTGAAGAGAAAACGGCGGACTACTCCCCTGAAGAGAGAGCGCTGCTACTGCGGCTCAGAGTTTATATCAATCTGAGATGGCTCACCATTCTGGCAATCATTGTAGCCGCCATAGTCGCATCAGAAGTATTTAAGATTGCCTTTCCCACCTTCCCTGTCTACTTTATATGTGTCGTTATCGCCTTGTATAACCTTGTATTTTTCCGGCTGGCGCAGGGTCTTGAGAAAAAACAATCTGAGTTAGTTATCAAGAAAACTGAGGACTATAGCAATATCCAGGTCATTCTTGACCTGGTAATGCTTACTGCGCTTTTGCACTTTACTGGGGGAGTAGAGAATCCATTCATATTTCTGTATATAATTCATATCAATGCAGCAGCTATATTTCTCCCCAAAAGTAGGGTATATGAGCTAACTACCTTAGCTATGGCGATGGTTACGGCTCTGGTGTTCACGGAATATTTTGGCGTAATACCACATGTAAATCTCGAGGGGTTTGTATCTCCGAATCGATATAAAGAATTAGGCTTTGTCGTCTCTGTTTTAGTTGCCTTGGCAACTTTGGCTTATGCTACAATCTATGTGACAACCGCTATTAACGGGGAACTGAGGAGACGGCAGCGTGAGGTGATGGTATTGAAGGACCAACTTCTTGAACAAAGAAGGATAGAGTTGGAGCAGATTTCAGCGGAAGTTGTCAAGCTGGCAGAAGAAAGGCGTCACTTTGTCCGATTCCTCAGCGTCGTGGCTCATGACCTTCAATCTCCTCTTGTGGCTACTCAGAGCTTGTTATCATATATATTAGATGGATATACTGGTGAGATAACAGAGGGACAAAAAGACCTGATGCAAAGGGGCATCAGGAGAATAGATGGACTTCTGACGCTGATTACTGACCTGCTGGATATACCTCGTATCGAAGCCGGTCAGCTTAAGCGCGAGATGAGAGAAATCTCACTTAATGATATTATTAAACAGGCGACTGATGGTTTGGATAACTTGGCACGACAGAAGGGATTAGAATTGAAAGTAGAATTACCTGAAAGTTCCTCCAAGGTGTATGCATCAGGCCGTAGAATACAGGAGGTCGTAACCAATTTGGTGAGTAATGCCATTAATTATACGCGCGATGGCGAGGTATTAGTCAGGGAGATAGAAGGAGATGAGGACATACGAGTCGAAGTAATAGATACTGGAATCGGTATAGCGCCTGATGAGTTACCTCGGCTCTTCGAGGATTTCTTCCGAGGTAGTAACGTGGGAGCTAAGGGAACGGGGTTGGGTTTGTCTATATCTAAAAGGATAATTGAAGCTCATGGTGGCAAAATTTGGGCTGAAAGCCCCTATTCTGAAACTGGCAACGGGAGCAGGTTTACCTTCACTCTACCAAAAGGAAAGGTAGTTGTGCCAGAAGTCTAGTTCAATGGACACATGCAGGTCTCAGATAAAATAACTAAGGAGGTGTTCAAAGATGAAACAGAGACCGAAAATCTTGTTAGTTGATGACGATGTTGATCTGGTGACAGTTATGAGGGGTGCTCTGGAGAGCAAGGCTTACGAGGTGGTCGTGGCTTACAACGGGAAAGAGGGCTTGGAAAAGGCGAAAAAGGAGAAGCCTGATCTGGTCGTTTTGGATATACTTATGCCAGTAGCAGACGGTTTTACCTTCGCTGACCAGTTTCGTAAAGACCCATCGCTTGCTAAAGTGCCTGTACTGGCACTGACCAGCTTCTCGG
>CAZUEB010000051.1:0-8778 GCA_964619115.1 uncultured Dehalococcoidales bacterium | reverse complement strand
ACCACCGCGTCATCCAAAGAGATGTCGGCAGCCATGACATCGGCTAACGAGGCTGGATTTCCCGGTATCTCTTGCTTTAGCTCGCCCTCACTTTATCGTCCACCGCAGCATATCTATGGTCAAACTCCTGACTATGGCGATGATGCTTTAGCCTTCGCCAACTTCTATATGAAGAACATCTGGAAGGGAGAAGGCAAGCCCAAATTCGCCCTGCATTTGCTCAACAACACAACCGGTTACGGAGCCCGGGACGCTTTTAAGGCTAAGGCTGACGAGCTGGGGATTGAGATCGTATCTACCGATGAGCATGCGGCTACCACTACCTCTGAGATCGAGTCATTGACTAGACTCAAGGCGAAGAATCCTGACGTGTTGTATATCTCCAGCACGCCAGCGCCTACTGCTGTAATTATCAAGAATGCCAAAGAGCTTGATATGTATCCCGGTGTCACCATCGGCTGCTGTCACGCCGGCTTGACCAAGGCACTAATTGACCTTGGTGGTGCCGATGTCGTTGAAGGCGTTTACGGTGCGTTTCCTACTGTACTGTGGGGAGAGGATGTGCCTGGCATGGCAAAGATGGTGGAGTATTGCCAGAAATTGCACCCCGCCGATGTTGGCAACGGAGATTATATGACATCGTGGGCGCAGAGCCTGATAGTTGCCAAGATTCTGGAGCTGGCGGTGGAGAATGCCGGCTATGATGCGCTGGCAAAGGGAGATGCGGCAGCCTGGCAGGCTGTCGAGGCTCAGGGTTTTCAGAAGCTGAGTAACTACGATGTTGGCGGACTTCACGGGCCGGTAAGTTATACCCCGGGCGACAACAGACTTGATAAGTCCAATCGGATTTACAGGGTAGTAGACGGCAAAATAGCCGAGCCAAGCGATTGGGTTGAAGCACCTCTGGTAAAGTATGAAGAGTACGATTGGTTTGGTAAATAGGGGTAATTGATGGAGTTAGGGTCTCCCTCGAAGAGAGGGAGACCCTAACGAGAACGGATTCGATATGCTCAGACTTAACAACGTCGAAGTCGCCTATCTGAACGTGATAAGGGTATTGCACGGCATCTCTATGGCTGTGGATGATTGCTCCGTGGTTGCCTTGCTCGGAGCCAATGGTGCCGGCAAGACCACCACGCTCAAGGCGATATCCGGTTTGCTCAGTGTTGAGGAGGGGGAGGTTGTTGACGGCAGCATTGAGTGGGACGGTCAGAGAATCGATAAGAAAAGCGCTGTGGAGATAGGCAAGCTGGGCATTGTCCAGGCATTGGAAGGGCGGCGTGTCTTCGGTCATCTGACTACCGAGGAGAACCTGATGGTGGGCTCTCATAATCGCCACGATCGCCATGCCATCAGGGAAGACCTGAGCATGGTTTATGATTACTTCCCCCGGCTCAAGAATCTGCGGCATAACATTGCTGGCTATCTTTCTGGCGGTGAGCAGCAGATGCTGGTCATCGGGCGGGCAATGATGTCGGCTCCGAAGCTTATGATGCTCGATGAGCCATCACTGGGTCTGGCGCCGATGCTGGTTGAAGAGATTTACGATATCATACAGCGGTTCAATGCGGAGAGGAAAATATCCATTCTGCTAGTGGAGCAGAATGTCAGAATTGCCCTCAATATCGCCCATTATGGCTATGTGATGGAAAACGGGCGGATTGTCCTCGATGGCACTGCCGATTTTTTGAAGAATAACGAAGATGTGAAAGAGTTTTACATGGGATTATCTGCGGTCGGTGCCAAGAAAAGCTATCGTGAGGTCAAGCACTACAAGCGGCGCAAACGCTGGCTGTAAACGAAAGTCAGAAATCAAAATTTAGTGGCACGCCTTCTTTTGTCATTCTGAGGGAGCCCTTTCCGAATGGGAAGGACGACCGAAGAATCTGGCTGTGTTAAACTCCAAAGAAATTAGCTACGATTATTCGTTGCGAGATCCTTCGCTACGCTCAGGATGACAGGGTGAAAGGTCAGGATGACACGAGAAAAGAATATTGGGATGACAATGGGGCGCTCAGAATGAAAGCGGGGCTTAGGATGGCAAAAATAGGCTTTTAATGAATTGCGCTTGTTGGTTTTTAACTTTTGACCTGTTCCTCGCCTAGATATGCCGATATGACCTGAGGGTTGGTCTTGATTTCGTCCGGCGTGCCCTCGGCAATCTTGCGTCCGAAATCAAGGACGGCAATCCTGTCGGCTATATCCATTACCACTCCCATATCATGTTCCACGAGGATGATACAGCTAACGCCATCTCTTAATACAGGCGTTTCGGGATAGGTTTCTCCCTGCCCCTCGAATATGTCTATGATGAATCTGGCGATATCTTCTTTTTCCTCAAGGTTCATGCCTGCCATCGGTTCGTCGAGTAGCAGTATTTTTGGCTCCAGCGCCAGTGCCCTGCCCAGTTCGACTCGTTTCCGCATGCCGTAAGGGAGAGCGCCGACCACCTTCTTTCTAATCGGCTCTATTTCCAGGAAATCAATTATATCTTCCACTGCCTTGCGGTGCTCTATTTCTTCCTTGTGAGCCGGACCGAAATATAGAGTGCTGCTGACTGTGCTCTGCTTCATCAGTACGTGCCTGGCAGCCATTAGATTGTCTAATGTGCTCAAACCGGAATATAACTCGATGTTTTGAAATGTCCTGGCTATGCCCATGTTGGCTATCTTGTCCGGGCGAAGGCGGGTGATTTTATGTCCCTCGAAGTATATATTGCCTTCTTGCGGCTTGTAGAAGCCATTTATGCAGTTGAGTATGCATGTCTTACCAGCGCCGTTAGGCCCGATGATAGCCAGAATTTCCTTGTCTCGTACGTCCAGGCTTACATCTATCAGTGCCCTGACTCCGCCGAAGGAAAGGCAGAGGTTTTCAAGACGCATCTTTGTATTATTTTGGCCTGTCATCTAATCTGGTCATATTAGCATTACCCTACCCATAATTCAAACTCTGCGTCTCCTTTTGGTCATCCTGAGTGAAGCGAAGGATCTCCGCTGTTTTTGATTTTACTTCGCATTTTGCCTACAATATGCCATTGGTTGTAAGCAAGATGAGTAAATTCGCAGAAAAGCTACGGCGTATCTACAAGGGTTCAGCGCCGTCTATGGGCTTCCGCAAGTCCGCTGAAGCGGAAAGTCCTCCGCTGATAGTCGTTGCCAGCTTGACCAAAACGAGTTCTGCTGATGCTGGTGCCCTGGCTGCCGCAGGCATCGATGCAGGGCTTTTGGGTGTTAAGGGGCTTAGCGCCAAGAGCTTTGCGCAACTGGCCGAGGCGGTTGGTCATATTCCACTGGGGTTATACCTGGAAAGCACTGAGAAGGATGTGATTGCCAAGTCTATTGACATGGGCTGTGATTTTGTAGTTTTTGGCCTGAAGACGCCGCTCGAAGCGGTGAACAAGGAAAGCCTGGGCAGGGTGCTTAGGATAGAGTCATCTCTGGAGCCGGGTCTGGTCAGGGCGATAAACGGGCTGCCTGTATCGATTGATGCTGTACTTATGGGTGGTGACGAGCCTGCTATTACCATCGAACGCTTGCTAATTTATCAGCGCTTTGCCGAACTGTTGGATAAACCGTTGCTGGTAACTTTGAGTTCAATGCTAACCGCGGCTGAGCTTGGTGGCTTGTTTGAAGCTGGTGTCAACGGATTGGTGCTGCCTGAAGGGCTCCCTGCGGAGCCGCTGGCAGAACTCAAAAATTCAATAAGCGGTCTATCCAGAACTGCTAAGCGGAAACCTAAGGCCGCTGCAATACTACCTCGGCTTAGCGGTGAGATAGAGACTGGGGTGGAAGAAGAGGAAGAAGACATTTAAGTCGTTCCGCTTATGGATGCAAGTTTTGGTCTTTTCCTTCTTTCTGCCGCTGGCATATCCCTTTCCGGTGTTATGATGCCCGGGCCTCTTACCGCAGCTACTATTGCTAAAGGTTACCGCGAGCAAAACGCCGGCATCTTCATAGCTCTGGGGCATGCCGTTATAGAACTGCCTCTGATGGCACTTATCTACTTCGGTTTTGCTCAATTTTTTGCTTCTCCTGACGTAAAGAGGGCAATCGGCCTGGCTGGCGGCTTAATGTTGATTTTTATGGGCTTAATGGTGCTGCGGAGTATGAGAAAGAACCTGGGGGAAGCTGCTGACTTGCCATATAGTCCTTTGGTTACCGGAATGATGCTGACCGGTGCTAACCCGTATTTCTTCCTGTGGTGGGCTACTATTGGCATAGCCCTTATAGTCACTGCCGCTCAGTTTGGTATCTGGGGACTGGTCATTTTCGCCGTGGTGCACTGGTCATGTGACCTGGTCTGGGAGCAGTGCGTTTCAATGAGCGTATTCAGGACAAGGCATCTATGGACGCAGAAAGTACAGCGCATTGTCTTCGGTGTCTGTGCGGCTGTCCTCGTCGGCTTCGGCGTCTGGTTCTGCGTTTCCGTTTTTGTCTAGAGGTTCTAGCCAGAGCAAATTCCCTGTATTGACTGAAAATACTTGCCTTCTGTTTTGATGGACGGCGCGATTACCATCTTGACCTTTTGCATGTCCTTGATGGTTAGGGCACCGCAGACACCCATAGACGTGCGTAGTGCGCCGACGAAGTTTTCAGTGCCGTCGGTAGATGAGGTGGGACCGAATAAGATGCGTTCCAGCGGTCCCCGGACACCAGCCTTGATTCTGGTGCCTCTGGGTAATGATGGGTGAGGATGAGACATACCCCAGTGATAGCCCTTCCCTGGCGCTTCTGCGGCCTGTGCCATGATTGAACCCAGCATAACGGCATCGGCTCCTGAGGCGAAGGCTTTGCACAAATCGCTGCCGATGCGTATGCCGCCATCGGTTATAAGTGCCACATATTTCCCGGTCTCCTTGAAGTAAGCTTCGCGGGCAGCGGCGCAGTCCATGGTGGCGGTTACCTGTGGAACGCCGACACCGATCACTTCTCTGGTAGTGCAGGCGGCGCCGGGACCAATGCCAACCAGTATGCCATCGATGCCGGTCCTCATTAGTTCCAGTGCGGCGCTGTAGGTAACGCAATTGCCGACTATTATTGGCATGCCCAGGGTCTGGCATAGCTCGGAGAAGATGAGGCCGCGATAGCTTTTAGAGATGTGGCGGGCGGTGGTTACCGTGGACTGGATGATGAGTATATCAGCACCGGCTTCCTTGGCAACCATTGACAGGCGCTTGGTATTGGCTGGAATCAGGGATATGGCGCAGGTAGCTCCGGCACGTTTGATTGTCTGGATG
Source organism: uncultured Dehalococcoidales bacterium (assembly GCA_964619115.1). GTDB lineage: Bacteria > Chloroflexota > Dehalococcoidia > GIF9 > UBA5629 > 9FT-COMBO-48-23. Next base: position 3,542 of record CAZUEB010000051.1, on the reverse strand, counting down.
CGCTCGCCGATAAGCTCGTCTTTGATAGGCTCTGAGTAAACTTTCTGCAGCAGCGAGGTAACCTCGTTATCAGGAGCCTGGACGATTTTAGCCAGAATCTCTTCAGCGTTTTTGTATCTTGCCTGGACACCATCCAGGTTGAGAACTGCCAGTCCGCCGAGCTTATGCATCAGAATAGCAAAGTTCGGGTCTACGGCAGCATCCATGGCTGCAGCTAGAATGGGTATGGAGAAGCTGAAGTCTCCGATTTTGAAATCTGTCTTTGTCTGGTCGGGATTGATGGTCATGTCCCCGGGGACAATGGCGACTTCCTCAAAGCCGTAAGCGCGTTGCATGTCTTTAAATTTTGGTTCAGCCATGTTTCTGTCCGCAGGGTATTTTGGAGAATATATCAAAGATGGGGAGTAGAAGTCAAGGAAAAAATCCCTCTGCTGGAAAAGAGTCAGAGGCAGAGGAAATAAAATTAAAAATCAAAAGTTAGAAACCAGGATGACAGATAAAAATGTAAAAATTTATCAAAGAACCTTTTAATTGCTGTCATTCTGAGCGCAGCGAAAAATCTCAGCTAGTTTCTTTGGAGTTTAACATAGGGCAAATTCTTCGGTCGTCCTTCCCATTCGGAAAAGACTCCCTCAGAATGACAGGCTATTACAGGGGCTAGACCAGTTACTTAAGGTGGGCTATAATTAGGGTGATTAAGTCGTGCCAACGCTATACATTGTAGCTACACCGATTGGTAATTTAGAAGATATCTCTCTGCGGGCTTTGCGTTTATTGAAACTGGTTGAGTTGATCGCTGCCGAAGATACGCGTACCGCACGCCAGTTGCTTAATTCTTATGATATAAGGACGCCGCTGACCAGCTATCATGAGCACAATAAGCGGTCCAAGCTTGGTTATATCATGGATTGCCTTAAGGAAAAAGATGTAGCTCTGGTCTCGGAAGCGGGAATGCCTGGGTTGAGCGACCCGGGCTATGAGCTTATTGCCGCAGCAATTGAGCATGGTATTCCTGTTGTACCCATTCCAGGCGCCTCGGCGGTGATTACGGCGCTGGTAGTTTCCGGCTTACCGTCCAGCCAGTTTCTTTATCTCGGCTTTTTGCCCCGCCGTCAGGGTGCCAGGAGGCGCCTTTTTAAATCTCTGGCTGATGAGCCGTGGACTATGGTTGTTTTTGAAGCTCCGCATCGGCTTCTGGAGACCCTGAATGATGCTCTGCAGATCTTTGGGGATAGGAAAGTGGCAATCTGCCGCGAACTGACCAAGGTTTATGAGGAAGTGTTCAGGGGTACATTGAGCCGGGCGGTTGAGCATTTCGCCCAGCCCAGGGGTGAGTTTACGCTGGTCATTGATGGTAAAGCGGGGCAGGAACCTGAGATTAGCCAGCAAATCGAAAAAGAACTACGTAAGCTTTACTGGCAGGGAGCTGGTGCTAAGGAAGCAGTGGCTCAACTGTCTGAAGTCAGCGGTATATCTAAAAAGAAACTTTATCAAACGTGGTTAAGGGCAACTAAAGGAGATTGAGATGAATCGTGGATGTGTCTCTGTAGGTGAAATCAAATGTGATTCCTGTCACTGCTTGATTGAGCAAGGGCAGAGGTATTTGCTCATGGAAGAGGAAGAGGGCGAGGAATCTCGTTTCTGCGTCGAATGTTGCTTAACCAAGGGCTACGCCGCTTACGTCAAGGAAAAGGGCGAGGAGGTTCTGACCTTCTTCCCGACAAAACTGGATTCAGAGTAGATGCCTGTCATTCTCAAGGAGTCCTTACCTGATGGGAAAGATGACTGAAGAATCTCATGTGGAGATCCTCCGCTTCGCTCAGGATGGCAGTGTGGAAAGTTCGGGACGACAGCTAATAATATCGAGGACGTGATTTTGACTGCGAGGCACAAAATTGGCTGAGACTATTTTTATTGGTGTTGCCTGGCCTTATGCCAACGGTCCTCTTCATCTGGGGCATATCGCCGGAGCCTACCTGCCGGCGGATATCTTCGCTCGATATCACCGTCTTAAGGGCAATAAGGTATTGATGGTCTCGGGCAGTGACCAGCATGGGACGCCCATAACATTGCGTGCCGAACAGGAGAAGAAGTCCCCTAAGGATATAGTAAACAAATACCACAAGGAGTTTCTTGATTGCTGGCAGAGGTTAGGCATTTCATGGGACTTGTTTACTGCCACCGGCACTTCGAATCATGCTCAAACCGTTCATGATATTTTTCTTAAGCTCTTAAAAGAAGATTATATTTATAAAGATGCTGTGCCTCAGGCCTATTGTCCTGAGTGCCAACGCTTTTTGCCCGACCGCTATGTTGAGGGCACCTGTCCTTATTGCCAATTCCCGCAGGCACGTGGTGACCAGTGCGACGAATGTGGCCGAACAATGAACCCCAGCGACCTTGTTGGCATGCGTTGTCGCATCTGTGCTGCCATTCCGCGCTTTGAAGTTTCGGAGCATTTCTTTCTCCGCCTCAGCGCCTTTGAGGAAAAATTGAAATCCTGGGTTAAAAAACAGACTCACTGGCGTCAGAATGTATTGAATTTCACCTTAGGTTTTCTGGAGGGTGGGCTTAAAGACAGGGCGATAACTCGTGACATAGATTGGGGTGTTACTGTGCCTCAGCCCGGCTTCGAGAGCAAGCGAATTTATGTCTGGTTTGAGGCGGTCATTGGTTATTTCTCAGCTAGCAAAGAATGGGCAAAATCGCATGGTGATGCTGACGACTGGCAGCCTTTCTGGAGCGGCGATGCCAAAAGTTACTACTTTATCGGCAAGGACAACATACCATTTCATACACTTATCTGGCCGGCAATGCTTATGGGCTATGGGGGGCTCAATCTTCCCTATGATGTGCCAGCTAACGAGTTTCTAACTATCGAGGGGAAGCGATTGTCTACCAGTCGGAACTGGGCGGTTTGGCTTCCTGATTATTTGCAGCGTTATGACCCTGACCCGCTGCGTTATCTGTTGTCGGTGAATATGCCGGAGACAGGGGACACCGATTTCTCCTGGCGTGAATTTCTGAGACGCAATAACGATGAGCTGGTAGCTACCTATGGAAATTTAGTTCATCGAATTCTCACTTTCACATATCGTAATTTCGATGCGGCAGTGCCGGCGCCCGGTGAGCTTGACAGTCAGGATAAAGGTCTTCTGGCTAAGGCACAGGCGACGCTTCAGGATGTCGATAAGCACCTTTTTTTGTGCCACTTCAAGGAAGGAATCAAGGCAGCTATGGCGTTAGCTCAGGAGGCTAACCGCTATCTCGATGATAAAGCTCCCTGGAAAACGATTAAGAAGGATAAAAAGGCTTCGGCTACAGCTATTTATGTAACCTTGTCGGTGCTTGCAGCTTTGAAGACCGTTCTTTACCCGTTTCTGCCTCTCAGTTCTGAAAAGCTTCATAAATTTCTCGGCTTCGATGGTAGCATTGAAACAACCGGCTGGCAGGTTCAATCACCGGTACCGGGGCAGAAGCTGCCAGTGCCGGAGCCATTGTTCCATAAGCTGGATGACAGCATTGTTGCTGAGGAAACTAGC
>CAZUEB010000050.1:0-8790 GCA_964619115.1 uncultured Dehalococcoidales bacterium | reverse complement strand
GTCATCAATATAACCAGAGGCAAGCTGAGACCATCGACACCGAGATGGTAGAAGGCATTGATTGCCGGAATCCAGGAGAGCCTCTCCTGAAATTGAATCTGTCCAATGACGCCAGCAGAACGGTCAAAAAGACAGAAGACAGCAATTGACAGGGCAAACGAAGCCAGTGTGGATATCAGGGCTATAAGCTTTATAGTCCTTTGCTGCGGTTTAGGTAATAAGGCAATAACTATTAGCCCGACTACCGGGAGAAAGAGTATCGCTGATAGATAAGGAAAACTCAAATCTCTCTACCTCAACCAAAAAGATAAAAACAGACTGCAATCGCTATTACACCTATAGCAATAGCTATGCCATAAGCCTGCAACTGCCCTGTCTGCGCCCGTCGCATTACTCCACTAGCTTCATTAGTGCCTCTGGCCACACCGTTCACCGCTCCATCAACAACACGAGAGTCAAAGATGCTGAGAGCTGCAAAAATCCCATCAACTAGCACCCTTACCACAACCACCCGCTCATAAAGTTCATCGAACCAGTATTTTCGATAAAGTAAGGTATGCAACGGCTTGAAAACCCTGCCCACAGCTTCAGCTGAAAGCCACTTAGCACTATACATAGCATAAGCCAGGAAAATACCTAAACCTGCCACCAGCAACGATATCAAAGGCAGCGGATGTGTTAGCATACCGAAGAAGCCATCAACGAAACTGTGTGCTTCAACATGTCCACCATGACCCAGAAACTGGCTGAATGAGCCGGTAACATTGACCCATCCGGAGACAACCGACAAAACAGCCAGAATGACCAGAGGAACAACCATTACCCAAGGTGATTCATGAAGTTTCCCATGTCCATGTTCGCTGTGGCTTGATGCGGCTCCACCCCGATATTCGCCACCAAAGGTAAGAAATATGGCTCGGAACATGTAGAAAGCCGTCATAAATACAGTAATCATAGCCAGATAAAACAATATCTGGTTGTTGGCAAAGGAATATATCAGAATTTCGTCCTTACTCCAGAAGCCCGAAAGTGGCCAGATACCAGCTAGGCTCAATGAGGCAATGAGGAAGGTAACATAAGTCCACGGCATTGCTTTGCGCAAGCCACCCATCTCTCGCATATCGAAAGTTCCCGTGCTGTGATTAACACTCCCGGCGCCAAGAAACAGTAGAGCCTTGAAGAAGGCATGATTGAACAGGTGGAATATTCCAACGGCAACACCGCCAACACCCAGACCCAGCATCATGTAGCCTAGCTGACTGATAGTGGAATAAGCCAGAACACGTTTGATATCATTCATCACCAGACCCATGCTGGCAGCAAAAATAGCTGTGAAACCGCCGATGACAGCTACGGTAGTTAAAGCCGCATGAGAATGCTCGAACAGAGGGAACATGCGAGCCACCAGAAAAACCCCGGCAGCTACCATCGTCGCCGCGTGTATGAGGGCACTGACCGGCGTAGGGCCTTCCATAGCATCAGGTAACCAGACATGCAAGGGGAACTGCGCTGATTTGCCAACGGCGCCGGAGAAAATACCGATGGCAGCCCAGGTTAAAGTTGTCCCGGCTAAAACACCAGCGATAGCTAAGCCGTGCAGCTCCTCGATATTGAAGGTTCCCGTATTGTAGAAAAGCAAAAGTATAGCCGCCAGAAAACCGAAATCTCCAAAGCGGGTAACGATGAAAGCCTTCTTGGCTGCATTGGCAGCAGAAGGCCGATGAAACCAGAAACCGATGAGCAGATAGGAACCCAAACCGACACCCTCCCAGAAGAGGAACATGAAAACCAGGTTATCGGCCATAACCAGACCCAGCATACAGGCTGTGAAAAGAGACATGAAAGCAAAATAGCGATGGTAGCCCGGGTCACCATGCATATAGCCTTGAGAATAAATTTGAACCATCAGGCTGACCAGGGTGACCACCACCAGCATGACCGCAGTCAGAGAATCAACTAATAGCCCAACTTGTACGCTCAAGTCACCAATCATCACCCACTGTATATCAGGTATATCCAGCTTATGACCGGGCACAGCCAAAACCTCAGCCAGCACCCACAAAGAGAGGACAAAAGAAATTCCAATAGCACCGATGGTTACATAGCCACCGAGCTTCGGGCGATTATTAAAGAAAGGCCTTAGAACAAAAGAAATAATGATAAGCGAGAAAAAGGGCAATAGAAATATTAACCAGGGAACTTGATGTGGCATTAGAGTTTCCTCAAGACCTCCTCGACAACATGTACCCTCTCCTGCGACACAAGGATGCGGTAGGCAGCCAATTCGCCGCTGTCTGGCTTTTTCTCTGTGTCAGGCAGAATCCGCGTTGGTATACCCTCGCCTTCAAAAAACTCCTTCCACATCTCAGCTACTATAATATTAGGTGCGCTCTTAACCTGAATCCACATATCTCAGCTCACTACCATTTCATCAGGTCGAATTTATTCACGTCAACAGACTGACGACTGCGATAAATAGCGATTATTATAGCTATGCCAACAGCGGCTTCGGCCGCAGCCACCACCATTACAAATATGGCAAATATCTGTCCTGTAAGAAACATAGGCACAACGTACCTGGAAAAAGCAACCAGGGCAATATTCACCGCATTGAGCATGATTTCAATACACATCAAAATGACCACGGCGTTACGCTTAGCCAGAACTCCATATAACCCGATGGAGAAAAGAACCGCTGATAAAACAAGATAATGCTCTAGTCCAACTGACATCATTATTTCTCCCTTATCAGCACGATTGCACCTAGCACTGCCGCTAAGAGCAACACCGCGGTAATTTCCACAGGCAATATAAAGCCGCCCTCGCCAAAGAGACTCGTACCTATAGCTGCTGTTGTCGGCTGAAGAGGCGGCTCACCACTTGTTTCCCAGTTGGTACTTATCACAGTGAACACCATTGTTCCCAAAAGCAACAAGCTCACCACCAGGGCAGGAATGCGCAGCTTGCCCGCTGGACTACCGTGCCAAACTTCACGCGTAAGCATGATCGCCACAATAATCAATATCGATATAGCCCCAACATAAATGAGTACTTGCACAACCGCCAGAAAGTCTGCATAAAGAGTTATATAAATCCCAGCTATAGCCAGGAAAAGCAGAACCAGAGAAAGAGCCGCCCGGAAAACGTCACGCAAAATAACGACAGCTAACGCTGCGCTTACAGTCACCAGCGCCAATATCCAGAAGACGATGTCAAACACCGCGACCTCTCTTCTTGCTCAAACTCAGCCAGCTCAATTTCTGCCCATCTTCATCTCTATCCCAGTAAACGAGCAAATTCTGCTTAGGCAGAGTTGCCTCAATCTTTGGTCGAGCATAGCCACTGGGCTGTCTTGCATCAGATAACTGGAGTTCTTCTTTACTTAAAATTAGCTGTCTCCGTATATACTGCGCCCGCTCATAACTGCGCCCCATAGCCAGGGCATCGTATGGACAAGCCTCAACACATAAGCCACAGAACATACAACGCCCGGTATCTATCTCAAACTTATCAACCACATAGTTATTCTCATTGCCCACGTGGGTGACAACCTCAATATTCCCTTGAGGACATGCCTTAGCACAGGTAGCACAGCCGGTACATCTATCAATAAACCACACCAGCTCGTTGCCTCGTATGCGCCGGGAAACAGCTAGCTTTTCCTCAGGATACTGCACCGTAATCGGGGCGCGGAACAGGTGCTTGAAGGTTAACGCCATTCCCTTAGCTATGCCGATCCCATATCGTTCAAACTTCAACTCGGCCGCCTCCTAAGGTAAACAGTTTCGACCATAGAACTATTAGGGCTCCTGCAAAAATAAAGTTCATTGCCACTATTATCCAGGGCATAATTTCCGGTAGCCACAACACCTCGGCAGCGATGATAAACAGGTTAATTATGGCCATAGGCAGCAGACCCTTCCAGGCAAAAGCCATTAACTGGTCAACACGCAATCTGGGTAGAGTAGCCCGCATCCATACAATAACGGAAAACACCGCCACGACTTTAATCAGAAACCATATGACCGGAGGCAAAAGGGGACCCTGCCAACCCCCAAGGAACAATGTGGAGATAATGCAGGCATAAGCCAGAGCATGCCCATATTCTCCGAGATAAAACATGGCAAATTTCATTCCGGAATACTCGATATGGTAGCCGGCGACAATTTCAGAATCTGCCTCAAGAAGGTCAAATGGACTCCGATTCATCTCAGCCACCGTGCCGAGGAAAAAGATAACAAATCCAAGAGGCTGCAATAGGATGAAAGGAAGATTTTGAGAAGCCACAATTTGAGTCATCGACATCGACCCGGCCATCAACACCACACCCAGAATGGCCAAAACCACCGGCAGCTCGTAGCTCACCATTTGAGCCACTGTCCTTAAAGCTGCTATCAGAGCGTACTTATTATTTGACGCCCACCCTGCCATGTATATGCCTACGGTAGATACTGAGCTGATTGCCACCACATAAACTATGCCCACATTGAGGTCGGTCAAGATAGCCCCCTCGCCAAAGGGGACAACAGCAAAAACCATCAACACCGGCACAAAGACTATCACGGGAGCCAGCCAGTGAATCACCTTGTCACCCTTAGCCGGTACGATATCTTCTTTCAACAATATCTTCAAAGCTGTGGCAATCGGCTGGAAAATTCCCTCTGGCCCAAGCCGGTTGGGACCCAGACGAATCTGAAAACGCCCCAGCAGACGCCGTTCATACCAAATGAAAACAATAACCGTAACCACAACGAAGGCAAGAACAATCACTATGCCGACTATACCCGGCACAATATAGGCTGCCCAACCCGGCCAGATACCGCCTAACCACAATTGGAATTGTTCCAGTAACGTCATTACCGGTCTATCTCCCCAAGACAAACATCAATGCTGCCAAAGGTAATTATCAAGTCGGCCACTTTCCAGCCGATAACCATGTCCTTCAAGGCGGTCAGGTTAATCAGCGTTGGCGGACGTATATGAAATCTATAAGGGGCTATAGAATTATCGCTTACCAGATAGAAGCCAAGCTCACCCTTCGGTGCTTCTATATGCCCGTAGACTTCACCAACCGGCGGGCGGAGCAAGTGAGGCACTTTAGCACAAACCTCACCTTCGGGGAGCTGCGCTATTGCCTGTTCCAGAATACGAATGCTCTGCCTAGCCTCCTGCATTCTCACCCAGTACCGGTCATAGTTATCGCCTACAGTGCCTACCGGTACCTCAAAATCAAAACGGGCATAGATAGAATAAGGGTCAGCCTTACGCAGGTCCCACTTCACACCGCTGGCTCGAAGCACCGGGCCACTGGCTGCAATGTTTATGGCAGTGTCTCTGGGTAAAATACAAACGCCTTTGGTCCTTGCCAATAGGATCTCATTCTGAGCCAAAAGCTGGTCATATTCATCAATAAACCGCGGCATCTCAGCCACCCACTTCTTCATAGCCGGCATAAATTCTTCGGGGACATCCTGGCTAACCCCACCGATGCGCATATAATTGTAGGTAAGCCGCTGACCGCAAACCATCTCATATAAATCCAGAAGCTTTTCTCTCTCCCTCCACATATACAATACTGGTGTCATCATAGCCCCAAGGTCATTAAGGAAAAAACCGACTGCCATAAGATGGCTGGAAATGCGCATCGTCTCAGCCATAATAATCCTGAGGTACTCAGCCCGCTCCGGAATCTCTATCCCTGCCAACTTTTCCACCGCCAGTACATAGGCAAAGTTATTAGTCATGGAGGCTACATAGTCAAGTCTGTCGGTTAGGGGTATTATTTGGGTATACGTCCTGGTCTCTCCCAGCTTCTCGATGCCCCGATGAAGGTAACCGATAACAGGTTCCAAATCAACAACCACTTCACCATCAAGGGTAACCCTCATGCGAAAGACACCATGAGTTGATGGGTGCTGAGGTCCCATATTAAGAATAAAAGGCTCAGTTCTTATCGCCATCTATAGATAATCCCTCCGCAGCGGATGCCCAACAAATCCTTCCCAGAGTAACAAGCGTTTCAAATTAGGGTGCCCATCGAAGACGATGCCCATAAGGTCATAGATTTCCCGCTCTTGGAAATCAGCGGAGCGCCATAAACTGACCACCGAAGGCACTGCAGGCTTGTCACGGTCACGGCATCTGGTCTTCAAAACCAGGCTGTGGTTATGCTGCAATGAAACCAGATTGTAAACAACCTCAAAATAATCCAGGTAATCGACGGCAGTTAAGTTCGCAAGATAGTCGAAACCAAGGGCCGGCGTATTCTTCAAAAACTCCGCTACCTGATAAAGAGACTCGCTCTTGACCACGATAGCCGTGCTATCAGCAGCAATAACTGCACCAGGGGACGCTTTGACTATTTTTTTGGCTACCTGCTCACACTTTAAGGCTACGGTCACGCTCTCTTTATACTCTCCTTGACGATTTTCTGATGTATCTTAGTTATGCCATAAAGCAAGCTCTCAGGACGAGGTGGGCACCCCGGCACATAGACATCAACCGGAATTATGCGATTGATGCCCGGGACAACGCTGTATGACTCCTTGAATGGACCGCCACTGATCGAGCACTGACCCATAGCTATCACCCATTTAGGTTCAGGCATCTGCTCGTATACCAGTTTCACCGCCGGTGCCATCTTCCAGGTAAGCGTTCCGGCGACAATCATCAGGTCAGCCTGGCGTGGTGACCAGCGGAAAATGTCCATGCCGAAGCGAGAGATATCAAAGCGCGAAGCCGCCGTACCAATCATCTCAAAAGCGCAGCAGGCTAACCCGAACATAAGCGGAAATATCGACCGCGACCGCGCCCAATCAAGCACATAGTCCACCGTAGTAACAAGAACATTACGGCTAATCTCCTCATCGAGCCAGCTATCAGGATCAGGGATAGGATGCTGGGAGGCTGCCATGAGCGAGCTAATCCTTAAGCCCTCAGCGGCATCAATCTCATTCAACGGTGTCATCGAATATTTTTCTATTTCCATTCCAGTGCCCCTTTTAGCCAGGCATAAATATAACCCACCATGAGAATTACGAAGAAAACGACCACAGCAACCAGTCCAAACGTGCCCAGCCCTTTAGCATTCACTGCCCAGGGATACAAAAAAACAGTCAACACGTCGAGCGCAACAAAGAGAATAGCAAAGAAATAGTAGCGAAAGTTGAATTGAACCCAGGTCTTGCCGATAGTTTCCATGCCGCACTCGTAAGTGGAGGCCTTAGTTGGATTGCTTTTCTTGGGGACGATTTTGAAAAAGCTAAGAGTGAAAGGTAGAAGCAAGGTGGTAACCATGAACAGTATGCCTACGATGAGCAGTATACCAATATAACCGAAATCAGCTAACAATTATTCAGGTCCCCCTATCCTAGTTGTCCGTAATAAATTAGCTTCGCTCTTTTCGCAGGGTATTAAAACGCCGCCCGAAAGTATAGCATACACATCCAGGAAAAGACAACGCCTTACTGTGCGGTGGCCGTAAATTTTATTCTGCGCGGAGGCGAAGCGGATCCAGGCCCTCCAATCCAAATGACGGTAGGATTTCCAAGAAGCAAGCTTGACTATAGACCAAGTCAATGTATAATAATGCTGGTAAAGAAACAATGCGCATTACAGGCGGCGTTGCCAGAGGACAACAATTGAAGGTGCCTAAGAGCGATTTAGTTCGCCCGACAACAGATAGGGTCAGAGAAGCTATTTTTGCCATCATTACCCCTCTGGCCAGCCACTGGTCTCGAGGGCTAGACCTGTTTGCCGGTAGCGGCGCTCTGGGCATAGAAGCTCTAAGCCGCAATACGGAGTGGGTCGACTTCGTAGAACAGGCGCCCAAATGTTGTGCTATCATTAAGCAGAATTTGCAAAAGCTCGGCTTTACACAGCAGTCTCATTTATACTGCTGCAGCGTAGCTAAGGCTCTTACTTTTCTCGAAGAAAAATACGATATTATATTTATGGACCCCCCTTATTCAGACCAGTCAATAAATCACATGGCACTGCAACTGGCAAGCTCCGAAATTATAGATGACGAATCTTTAATTATAATCTCCCACGCTTCCCGTTCCCCACTTCAAAGTAGCTATAACAGCCTATCCCTAATTAAAGAAAAACAATACGGTGACACCTGTGTTTCGATATACCAAAAACACACTCCCGGAAAAGGAGGTTGAACGTTGACTATCGCTATCTATGCCGGCAGTTTCGATCCTATAACCCATGGACACCTTGACATCATCAAACGCTCTTCATCAATATTCGACAAGCTAATCGTAGGTGTTTATGACAGACCTGAGAAACGTCTTCTTTTCTCTACCGAAGAACGGGTGCAGATGGTCAAGCAAGCTACAGTTCATCTGAAGAATGTCGAGGCGCAATCCTATTGTGGGCTTACTGTCGATTTCGCTAAAAAGGTGGGGGCACATGTTATGGTCAGGGGACTTAGGATGAGCTCCGATTTTGAACGAGAGTTCGAGATGGCGATGATGAACAAAAAACTGGCGCCTGAGCTCGAATTGGTCTGTTTTATGGCAAGCCTTCAATTTCAGTTCCTCAGCTCCAGTCTGCTCAAGGAAGTAGCCCAGCTAGGAGGATGCCTCGAGGCAATGGTGCCAGACCATGTCGCCAAAGCACTGATAAAAAAGTTTACACTATGACTTATAAGCCTTGACCTATATAGCACTATCTGGACAATATCTCTAAAAATAGCTAATATATCAAAATCTAAGGAGGTAAACTTAAAAAATGGCGTACAAAATCACTGATGAGTGCATTAGCTGCGGTGCCTGCGAGCCA
>CAZUEB010000049.1:0-8931 GCA_964619115.1 uncultured Dehalococcoidales bacterium | reverse complement strand
ATTTCACAGAACCTCAGGAGCCAACGATATTATCTTCATAAAATTCTTGTCTCGAAGCTCTCTAGCTACCGGACCAAAAATGCGAGTACCTTTAGGATTGTTTTTATCATCCAAGATAACCGCAGCATTATCGTCAAATCTAATATAAGACCCGTCCGGACGATGATGTTGTTTAGCTATGCGCACAACCACTGCCTTCACCACATCGCCCTTTTTCACCACACCGCCAGGTATGGCTCGCTTTACTGTTCCCACAAAAATATCACCGACAGTAGCGTACCTTCTCCGCGTGCCACCAGGCACGTTGATGCACATAATCTGCCTGGCTCCAGTATTATCTGCCACTTTAAGTCTAGTATAAGGCTGAATCATTATCTTATCTCTTTAGATTATCTCAGCAGTTTCGACCTTGACTACTTCCTTCCTGGTTATTATCTTTGCCACTCGCCAGCGTTTATCCTTAGACAAAGGGCGAGTCTCAACAATCTTCACTACATCACCAATCTTACAGGCATTAGCCTCATCATGGACTTTAAATTTGGAGGTATGCTTGACCACCTTTTTGTAAAGAGGATGACGCCTCAGGCTTTCAACCAATACCACTACCGTTTTATCCATCTTATCGCTTATTACTCTGCCGGTTCTGGTTTTTCGTTTCTCTTTCATAAAGCTACCTTATGCCAAACTCCCTCTCTCTTATTATTGTCTCGATTCGAGCGATTTTCTTCCTGACCTTGGGCAACTCGCGGTGATTGGCCAACTGCCGGGTAAACATGCGAAGCCGTAAATTAAAAAGCTCCTGACGAGCTTCTGCTAACCGCTTCAATAGCTCTGCGTCGCTCAAGGAACGAACCTCTTCGACCTTCAACTTTTTGCCCCTTCTTTGACCGTCTCTTTTGCTACAAACCTGGTAGATATAGGTAGTTTATAGGAAGCCAGATGCAACGCTTCACGAGCCATGCTTTCTTTTATGCCACCTATTTCAAACAGCATTCTTCCCGGTCTGACCACAGCTACCCAGTGGTCCGGACTACCCTTACCACTACCCATTCTCGTCTCCGCTGGCTTCTTGGTCACCGGCTTATCTGGAAATACCCGAATCCACATCTGACCACCACGACGTAAATAACGAACTATGACACGGCGAGCAGCCTCAATCTGCCTGGCTGTTAGCCACGCCGCTTCCTGAGCCTGCAGCCCAAACTCACCAAAGACAATAGTACTTCCAGCCTGCGCCTTGCCTCTCCTCTGCCCTCTATGAGCTTTACGATACTTCACTCGCTTCGGCTGTAACACTTTCTCTCCTTACTTCAGGATAAACATGACCTTTGTAAATCCAGACCTTAACTCCGATATTGCCCAGCGTAGTGCGAGCTTCGGCAAAACCATAATCGATATCAGCACAAAGTGTATGTAATGGTAACTGCCCCTGGAGGGTAGTTTCACGACGAGCAATCTCAACTCCGCCTAACCTTCCAGCACAGCTTATCTTCACTCCTTTAGCGCCAGCCTGCATTGTACGAAAAGCTGTTTGTTTCATCGCTCTCCTAAAAGCCATCCGACGTTCAAGCTGGTCAGCTACATTCCTGGCTACCAAACGAGCATCAAGCTCAGGTTGTTCGACCTCTTTAATAGATAATCGCACTCTTTTGCCACATATACCTTCTAAATATGACCTCAGCTCTTCAGCACGCTGTCCTCCCCTACCAATAACAATACCAGGGCGCGAGGAATACAAAGTCATTAGAATCTCATTGCCCTGGTGGTCGATTTCAACTCTGGCAACACCACCATCAACGCATTTTTCCTGAACAGCCTTGCGCATCTTCAAATCTTCATGTAGGAACTCGGTATAGTGTTTCTGATCATACCATTTAGCATACCAGCCCCGAATGACACCAATCCGGAAACCGTACGGGTGAACTTTATGTCCCAATTTTTTCTTCCTCCTCAGCGACGAAAACACTGATATGAGTGCAGCGCTTCAAGATAGGGCTAACCCGTCCTCGGGCCTGCGGCCGGAATCTTTTAAAGGTATGCCCTTCATTAGCAAAAATATCGGTTATTTTAAGCTCAGCAGGTTCCATCTGGAAATTGTTCTCCGCATTTGCCGCTGCCGATTTAATTACCTTAGCCACAGCCTGGGCTGCCGGTGTCGGCAAGAACTTAAGAATGGTCAAGGCCTCATCGACTCTTTTGCCCCGTACAGTATCCACAACTAATTTAACCTTACGAGACGAAACACGAACATCTTTAGATATTGCTGCTACTTTCATCGTCTATAAACTACACCTGCTTTTTTGCCTGAACAGATACTTGCGCCTTACTAACATGCCCGCGAAATGTCCGGGTCATTGCGAACTCTCCTAGTTTGTGCCCCACCATATTCTCAGTAATAAAGATGGGTACATGCCGCCGACCATCGTGCACCCCAATTGTATGACCTAGCATTTCCGGCATGACGGTGGAGGCACGAGACCAAGTCTTTATCACTACCTTCTCCCCGGAGCGATTAAGCGCCTTTATCTTTTTAAGTAGCTTAACGTCACAATAAGGACCTTTTTTAGATGAGCGTGACATTATTTCCCTGCCTTTTCAATTTCCTTCCTATTTCCGACGCTTGACAATCAATCTGTCTGAAGCCTTGTTAACGCGTGTCTTCGGACCCAAAGCCGGCTTGCCCCACGGAGTACTAGGTGTCATTCCACGAGGAGCTCTGCCTTCGCCTCCTCCATGAGGATGGTCGCGCGGCGTCATAGCTGAACCGCGAACCTGAGGTCGCCGTCCCAGCAGCCGTATTCGTCCGGCCTTGCCCGACTTCACGCCCTGATGTTCAACATTGCCCAATTGCCCCACAGTAGCCAGACAATCACTTAAAAAACGCCGTACCTCCCCGGAAGGCAAACGAACAAGCGAATATTTTCCCTCTTTACCCAAAAGTAGCGCCGCTGTACCAGCGCTACGTACTATCTGCCCGCCTTTTCCAGGTTCAAATTCAAGATTATGAATCAAAGTGCCATCCGGCATCGAGCTTAGCGGCAAGGCATTACCAGGCTTTATATCCGCATCCTCCCCCGCCATTATAATGTCACCTAAATTTAGCCCTAGAGGGGCCAGGATGTAACGTTTCTCTCCATCCACATAATGAATAAGAGCAATACGAGCCGAGCGATTGGGGTCATACTCTATAGCAGCTACCCTACCCTGAACGCCAAGTTTATCCCGTTTGAAGTCAATTATGCGTAATCTACGCTTAGCACCACCACCGCGATGGCGCACAGTTACTACACCCCTATTGTTACGCCCTGCCTTTTTCCTAACGGGCAACAATAGTGACCGCTCGGGAACTGTCTTGGTTATTTCCTCAAAAGAGGCGCTAACCATGCCCCGCCTGCCCGGTGATGTTGGACGATAGGTTTTTAATGCCACAGCTTACTTCACCCTAATTCTAGGGATGCCTCCTTTGCCATCGGGTCTTTCTCAGGAGCTTACGATGCTTATGCTTCGCCATTTTCTTTTTTCGTTTCTTGATAACTGAGCCCAATTTTACATCCCCTACTTTATTAAACGCCTTCAAAGAACTCTATCTTTTGACCTGATTCCAATGTAATAACTGCTTTCTTCCATGACGGAGTCATGACATACCGTCTGCCTATTCTTCTCATCTTACCCGGGACATTCATCACCCTGACTTTAACCACATTAACCTTAAATCCCGCCTCAACAGCCTCCTTAATTTGGCGTTTGTTAGCCCCACCCGCCACCTCAAAAGCATACCTGTTCTGTTCTTTCATCAGGGTAGCCTTTTCAGTGATTAAAGGCCGCCTTACTACCTCATAAAGATGCATGTCTAAATGAACTCCAAGTTTTTGGCTTAGCTGACGCTAGCCACTGCCTCCGGGACTGACTTCTCACCCAATAGTTCTTCCACCTTCCGCACCGCATCCACAGTCATTATTATATATTTATATGAAAGTAATTCAGCGATGTTGAACAAAGGCACCAGCATTGTTTTAACACCCATTAAGCTGCGCGCCGATTTAATCAGATTAGCCTCAGCTTCAGCGGTAGCGATAATGGCAGAATCGCTAATCCCCAAGGCTATTAACATATCCAGAACTGCCTTGGTTTTTGGGCTATCAAATTCAAGCTTATCTACAATTTTCAACTCTCCACTACCTGCCTTAGCTGAAAGAACGCACCTCAAAGCTAAACGCCGCATTTTTCGGGGCATAGCCTGCCGATAACTTCTAGGGTGAGGACCGAAAGCAACTCCACCTCCTATGAGCATGGGCGACCTGATATCGCCGCGACGCGCTCGCCCGGTATGCTTTTGAGCAAAAATTTTCCTGGTACTACCTCTAACCTCGCCTCTCTTCTTAGTATCGACAGTTCCCAGACGGCGATTAGCTAACTGCCTGACCAACGCCTGATGTACGACAGCCCCATTAAAGGGCACGGCAAAAACATCATCCCTTATTTCGAGCTGCTTGGCTGCTTTACCCTTCAAGCTATAAACCTGAACTTGCATTCTGCTTATCCCCCGCCTGCCTTCTTAACTAGCAACAATCCCTTACTGGCACCGGGCACAGCTCCCTTCACCAGCAACAAGTGGCGAGCCAAATCGACTTCGAGCACCTTAATATTACGCGCTGTCACTCGCCTATCACCCATACGCCCGGCCATGCGGGTTCCCTTAAATACGCGCCCTGGAGATGTAGTGGCGCCAATCGAGCCAGGAGCTCGATGACGGTCAGACTGCCCGTGAGTCTTAGGCCCACCAGCAAAGTGATGGCGTTTAACTACACCGGCAAAACCTTTGCCCTTTGATATGCCAGTGACATCAAGTAAATCTCCAG
Organism: uncultured Dehalococcoidales bacterium; assembly: GCA_964619115.1. Taxonomy (GTDB): domain Bacteria; phylum Chloroflexota; class Dehalococcoidia; order GIF9; family UBA5629; genus 9FT-COMBO-48-23. The sequence goes on along the minus strand of CAZUEB010000049.1, from coordinate 4,072 downwards.
GCTTAAACATATCCACATCAATTTTCTGACCTGCCTCAACAGAGCCGACATCTTCCACTCTAAACTCACGGAGATGTTTGAACTGACCTATCTCCTTGAGATGGCCTTTCTGTGGAGAGTTAAGTTGCCTGGCTTCCCCAAATCCAAGCTGGACAGCATTGTAACCATCCTTAGCCTCGGTCTTTACCTGTGTAACAAAGCAAGGACCTGCTTCAATAGCTGTCACTGCCACTTCTCCATCGTCACGGAAAAGTTGCATCATGCCTATCTTTCTACCAATAGTACCCTTAATCATTTTCTGGCTACAATCTAATATCTATCTCAACGCCCGAAGGGAGCTGAAGCTGGGTCAACGCATCTATGGTTTTAGTGGTTGGACCAAGGATATCAATAAGACGCTTGTGCGTGCGAATCTCGAATTGTTCGCGTGAATCTTTATCGATGTGCGGGGACCGAATAACACAGAACTTCTCGATGTGAGTAGGCAGAGGTACAGGGCCGGCAACCACAGCACCGGTACGCTCGGCAGTCTCCATAATTTGCTCCACGGACTGGTCAACCAGCCTGTGGTCATACCCTCTGACTTTAATCCGAATCTTTTGTTTAGGCATTTATCTACCTCTGACCTTAACCTCTATTTGCCCCGCCAGGCTAGCCGGTAACTCTCTATAACAATTAAACTCCAGGGAATAGGTTGCTCTACCCTGGCTCAATGACCTCAGAATAGTAGCATAACCGAAAATTTCTGCTAGAGGTACAAGAGCACGAACAACACATGTTTCGCCGTGAGTCTCAATTCCCTCAATATGACCCCTTCTTGAATTCAAGTCGCCGATTACGTCCCCCAGGAACTCGGCTGGCATCACCACCTCTAATTTCATAATCGGCTCGAGGAGTATTGGATTTGCCTTCCTGACACCATGTTTCAAAGCTATCGAGCCTGCCATCTTAAAAGCCAGGTCGGAGGAATCAACTTCATGGTAACTACCATCAAACAGAGTTACCTTTATATCTACTATTGGATAGCCTGCCACCACACCGGTCTCCAAAGCCTCCCTAACCCCGGCTTCGACCGCTGGAATATACTCCTTCGGTACGGTTCCGCCCCGAACCTTGTCAACGAACCTGAAGCCGCTACCTCGCTCCACCGGTTCAAGCTTGAGCCAGACATGACCATACTGTCCTCGCCCACCAAACTGACGGATAAATCTACCTTCTATTTCTGCGGGTACAGTAATGGTCTCCTTATAGGCTACCTGTGGCTTGCCAACATTCACCTTCACATTAAACTCACGAAGCATACGGTCTATCAAAACCTCTAAATGCAGCTCGCCCATCCCGGAAATAAGGGTTTGGCCGGTTTCCTTATCGGTACGAACCTTAAAAGTGGGGTCCTCTTCTGAAAGTTTGTTCATGGCTTCACCAAGCCTATCCTGGTCCGCCTTGCTTTTAGGTTCTACAACCATCGAAAGCACCGGCTCGGGGAAACGGATAGCTTCGAGAAGCACCGGGCTAGCCGGGGCACACAACGTGTCCCCGGTAAAAGTATCCTTCAGGCCCAGGGTAGCAGCAATGCTACCGGTATCGGTCTCTTCAATCTCTTCACGGCGATTTGCATGCATAAGAATCAACCTGCCCAAGCGTTCCTTACGCCCTTTGCTGGAATTAAGGACTTGCATTCCCGCTTTGACCTTGCCTGAATAAACCCGAAAATAAACCAGCCTGCCCATGAACGGGTCAGCGACTACCTTAAAAGCTAAAGCTGAAAACGGGGCATCATCGCTGGTCTGTCTGACATCCGCCTCTCCAGTCTGCAAGTCGATAACATTAACCGGAGGCACGTCCAGCGGAGAAGGAAGATAATCCACAATGGCATCGAGCAGGTATTGAACTCCCTTATTTTTCAAAGCACTACCGCAAAGCACAGGCACTATCCGATTAGCCGAAGTCAACCTTCTTATTGCAGCTTTAATCTCGCTGCTTTTAATTTCCCCACCTTCAACATAAAGTAACATCAATTGGTCATCATTCTCAGCCAGTTGCTCGATCAATGACTGCCTATGCCTATTTACCTCTTCTCCCTTTTCTTCTGGAATAGGCGATTCCACCCGCGGAGCATTCATGTCATCAGAGAACAACCAGGCCCTATTATCAACTAAATCTATCACACCCTTAAACTGATTTTCCTCACCCCAGGGCAGCTGTAGCGGCATAGCTTTAGCTCGAAGTCGCTCCTCAATCATACTAACTGTGTGATGGAAATCGGCACCAACTCTGTCCATCTTATTGATAAAACAGATCCTTGGTACACCATATCTATCAGCCTGTCTCCATACCGTCTCAGATTGTGCCTCTACTCCGGCCACGGCATCCAGCACCACCACCCCACCATCCAGAACTCGAAGGCTGCGCTCAACTTCAGCAGTAAAATCCACATGTCCCGGTGTGTCAATGATATTTATGCGATGCTCCTGCCAGTGACAGGTTGTAGCTGCTGCGGTGATAGTAATCCCTCGTTCCCGTTCCTGTGCCATCCAGTCCATTACCGCCGTCCCTTCATCCACCTCACCAACTTTATAGGTGCGGCCCGTATAAAACAAAATTCTCTCGGTAACAGTTGTCTTACCGGCATCAATGTGTGCAATGATACCTATGTTCCGCACCTTATCTAAAGGAAAAGTCCGGGTCATGATGTTGTTTCCTATGCCAACAGCTTTTTTAGGCTGTTGGGTCTTAATTCCTGCTGTAGTTACCATCGATAATGAGCAAAAGCTTTATTTGCCTCGGCCATCTTATGAGTATCTTGACGCTTCTTAATGCTTGCCCCCTGCCCTTGAGAAGCATCTATAATCTCCGCCGCTAATTTTTCCGCCATAGATTTACCGCCACGAGCTCTGGCAAAGCCAATTACCCAGCGCATAGCCAGGGACAGCCCGCGTGCGGCTTCAACCTCAATTGGCACCTGATAGGTAGCACCGCCGACACGCCGAGATTTTACCTGAAGTACAGGAGTGGCATTCTTAAGTGCCTGTTCAAGCACCGCCAGAGGCTCCGTATTTAGTTGCTTATTAACCAAATCCATAGCGTCATAAACAACCCGCTCAGCCGTGGCCTTCTTGCCGGCTAACATCATTTTTTTGATAAGTATAGCCACAGTAACATTTCCGTACTTCGGGTCAGGGGGTGTCTGTCTTTTTATTACTCTAGCTCGTCTCGGCATTTATTCCTCCACCTGCCGCAATCTTAACTGCTTTGCCACGCTTAGCCCCATACTTGCTCCGCCCCTGCTGTCGATTTTCCACTCCAGCGGTATCTAAAGCACCTCTAACAATATGGTAGCGAACGCCGGGCAGGTCCTTCACTCTGCCGCCACGGATAAGCACCACAGAGTGCTCCTGTAAATTATGACCTTCGCCGGGTATATAAGCAGTGACTTCAATACCGTTGGTCAACCGCACGCGAGCGATTTTGCGCAGGGCAGAATTAGGTTTCTTGGGCGTCATTGTCTTAACCAGTACGCAAACCCCCCGCTTCTGAGGTGAGTGTGTATCTCTCCGGGTTATATTTTTCAGGGTATTGTGAGTAACACCCAGCGCCGGAGCTTTGGTATGTTTACCAAGCCTCCGTCTTCCTTTTCTAACTAATTGATTAACCGTCGGCATTTCACCATTCCTTCTATTTACACCAAGTAAAAAGCCACCTAGTTGCCTACCGGTCTACTCCCCCAACGGGTTTGTGTTCCGGTTCAACCAGCCGGCTTAATCAGGTCTTCTGAACCCAGACTAATGGCTAGCTAGTAGACACAAAGAATCAATATAACACAAGTATACAGCAAAGTCAACAGGTTGACAATTCTGCCTGACCTGCCTAGACTATCATTCGGAGCTAACGATACCCGGCTAACATGCAGCTAACGGTGTTAGCCTGCCTATTAATTTCAAATGAACAGGAGGGGCGAGAGTTATGTGCGTATGGTGTGAGCGTTACGCTGAAGGCTACGAGAGATGGTATTTCAACCCGGCAAACTACGCCAGAAAGCTCTACAAAATAAGGAGGGACGAGGGTCCGGAGA
>CAZUEB010000048.1:0-9059 GCA_964619115.1 uncultured Dehalococcoidales bacterium | reverse complement strand
ACGCCGTCTTTCTTCTCATACAGTACATTCGCCTGAGACATATTTACCTCCTTAGAAATAGATGCCACAAATTATCATGCCGCCACACAATTGTAGCACAAAAGCGGTGCCCTGAACGCATTAGTCGCAAGGCTTTAACCCGTCGCCATCAGGGCACTTGACAGTTTCGGTATTATCAGGTAAAAATACACTAGTGAAGACTTAAGTACCAATATAGGTGGGAGCCGTTAAGTTACTGGTCTGTAAGTGGTCATTTAGATAGCGGGAAGCTCATAGTGAAAGAGGGGGGAATGGAGACATCACCTGAATCGGATTCAAGTCTACTATTCGGTAGCCCAGAGAGACATATTGCCAAGGAACAGTTGCAGGTATGTGTGTACACTCCCACTTGCATGCTTAGCGGATATACTCATTGCTTGCAGGGGCAACGCCTTTTGGACCTGCTCAACAACATAGTGATGAGGTCATTGCGCCTTGGCATCGACTTTTTGCCTGTCACCGAAGCCACCAGACACGCCCCGGATGGCACGGAAACTACAACTCAGTTCACCTTAATTAACAAGTCAAACATCCTCTTCGTAATTGAGATTGAGCCACAGGAAGAGCCCGATACAGAGACAGGCTATGAGCTACCTCCAACAAGAGAGAAATTCGTTCTCACCGCCAGGTTCTACATACCCCCTTATATCCTAAGTGGACAGATGCATCGTGCTAAAGGGCAGCGATTGTCAGACCTGCTAAATACAAAGGACACGTTCCTACCCATGACAAACGTGGATATAGTCACAGAATCAGGTGTTCGAGAATCGGCTGCCTTCCTGGCTGTTAACAAGAACCAGATAGTCTATGCCGAAGAGTCATCGCCATAAGATATTGTGTTGAGACCTCGGCATTATCACCTATCAATCGAAGCCGCGCCAGGTTGTAAAACTGTCGATATGTTCACGGTCTGTCTCCAGCTTGTTAGCCGGAAAATGCCAGTCCGGATAGCCGATGGCGATGCCTATCACTATGCGCTTTGACCCGGGTATACCCGTTAACCTTCTAATCACATCCGGGAACATTGTCGCCTGGTCTTCAATGCAGGTGCCGAGGCCATACTCCAGTGCAGCCAGGCAGATGTTCTGACAGAATGCCCCTGTATCAAGCAACGCCAGCGATTCCGGTATCGAGCTATCTACCGACAAAATTATAGCTGCCGGGGCATCGAAGAAACGGAAGCCTCTTTCCAGCCATTGCGCTCTTTTCTCCTTGTCCTCTCTGGCTATCCCCATGAGCTTAAAGATTTGAACCGCCAGACCAACCTGGCGTTGCCTGTAAGCGCCCTGAAAAGAAAAACTGCGCCAGACTTGCGCTCCCGACCTCAGCATCTCGATATTGGCACTTCTCACCTTATCAAGCGTTTCGCCGGTGACGACAGTGACCTCCCACGGCTGTGTGTTCATCGCTGACGGCGCACGCGCAGCGGTCTCCAGTACCTTCTTCAGGATTTCCATCGGAACTGGCTCAGTCTTATAGCCCCTTATGCTCTTACGCTTGCTTATGGCTTCGATGACATCCATATCGATAACTCCTTTCCGGCAAAAATCCCTTTATGAAATAGCTAATATAGTGTAATTGACTATCAGGGTAAGAGCAACAAAAGAATATGAGGGGAAGAGTGGCATTACGCTTCAGCAGCGCCGTGGTTGCAATTCAACTTCTCGGCTTATCGTGTATTCCAGCTGTCAGTTCGGTAGCTTCTATCTACTAAAAAGATGAATGTAAAGCCCTCTTTGTATTCTACCCATCCCGGATAAGACTATTTCAGGGCATCTTGAACAGGATAGTTTTATGACAGTATGAGCTTTTCGTAGTAGCGCTCAAAGATAGGAATGAGGTATTACTTGCGTTTTCTCTTGCACCAGGCAAATTGAATTTTCTTGCCGTTATGCTTCTTGTTCTTCTTATTTATGTTGTCTACAAAAGTCTGGAGGTCGACAGCAGGTTTATTACTCACTGAAAGCCATTTCCTTTACTTTTCGCATTTTGAAACCATATTGTATCATCCACCGGGATATAGGGCAACCTGCGTTACGGGCAAACGCCAGAGATTATATTACGAGGGACAAGAAAGTGGGCTATGCCTGCATCTTGAGGGTAGAAACGAAAGGATGACCTTTTCGTTCAAAATCGGGAACGTAATCTTCCGCTGCTCCAATTTCCTGTATCCACCCGTTTTCTATTCCCAGACCTTCCAGCAACTGGAGAACCGTTTCATACTCAGCGGCTGAAATCGTCCGGGAAAGCAAAGGGACTTGTTGTGCCCGGTGCAGCGGTACATACTGAGACATTATGCTAACTGTCACCGTGGAGGAAAGCTCCCGAGCTAGCCAGGTTAGCGATTCCTCGCTGCCCGCCAACCCGTTGGGAAGAATAAGGTGGCGCACGATTAATCCCCGCTGCGCCAGGCCAAACTCGTCTACTATCAGGTCGCCAACCTGCCGATACATTTCTTTAATAGCCTGGTGAGCGCGTGCTACATAATCCGGAGCATGCGAGAACTTCTTAGCCACAGCGTTAGAGGCATATCTTAAATCAGCCAGGTAAATATTTATTATACCGTCAAGCTCTCTTAGAGAAGCCACGGAATCATAGCTGCTGGTATTGTAGACTAATGGCACTCTAAGCCCCATAGGCACGGCTTCCATGACGGCGCGCACCAGTTGGGGGACAAAGTGAGAAGGCGAAACAAAATTAATATTGTGACAGCCCAGTTCATCCTGAAGGTAAATCATGCTTTCCGCTAAAGTATGGTAATCTATCTCCTTTGACCGTTGCTTCTTCCAATTCTGGCTTATCTGATAGTTCTGGCAATAGACACACCTCATATTACAATTGCCAAAGAACACTGCGCCTGACCCTCTTGTTCCCGAAATAGCCGGTTCTTCCCCATGATGAGCGCAGGTCACCGAGACTATGGGAAGACGACCGGAGTGGCAATAACCCTGTCCGTCTTCTAGCCGATTAACATGACATTCCCTGGGGCAGATATCACAGGAAGCTAACCGGGCTTCAAGGGCGTTCGCCCGCCGCTGCAATTCGCCAGAGCGGTACAGAGCGATATAACCCGGTTCAATTATCATAGACATCACCAATAATATTGACGCAAACCGCCAATAGACACTTTAGGTTCATGGAGCGCACTTGTCAAGTAAGCTTAAAGGCACAATCTGGCTGATTGTGCAGTAGTAATAGTGGTCTGGCTAATGGAAATAGGAGATTTGTTAAGTGGCCTTGCTCACGGTTCTTTCCCGTAGTCCTCGTCAATCTCTTTCGCTATGCTCTTCAGTTCTTCAATATGTTTGTCAATAAAGAAAACGAAAATATGGGCACTCCTTGCATTTAGATAGTTATGAGTAGCATCGGTAAAATACATGGTGAGTTCTTGGATTGGATACTCAATCAAATTAATCAAATAGACAACTGAATCATAGGCTTGAAGTATTTCTCGTTCTTTCAAGCGTTCTTTGAAGGCTTTTATTACTTCAGTGACCAAATGAATATGCATTGCTCCAAATTCCCTAGGTTTGCTTCCATCAATGGCATCACCAATCTTCGCGAAGTAATGGCCAAGCGTTGACGGGAAGATATCCTCGAGCTTCTGGTCTAGGTACTTCGCTCTGTGATTTGCCTCTTCTGCTTTCAATTTTCTGAGCACCTCCGTTAAAACTTTTTGAATCACATCTCTTTGGTTCTTAATAATAGATTCAATACTTATGTGACGAAAAAGAGGTCGCCTATTATCTGGGCATGTTGTCATCAAGTCGAATCCCTCTTTCGTAAGGCTAGACCGTCCTATGAAGTTATAAGCATGACCTTTGCCACTACCTCTTTTGCTCGGATGACCAGTGCTGTCATTTCGAATGTCTCTAATGTCCTTTAGTAACTTGTCTGGTACATAATCGATAACTAATGCTTGACACAGATTTTCAACCGCATCCTGTTGGATAAACAATGCCTGCAATACTCCGTATACCAGCAAGTATAGGTCAGCGACTGTAGGTGGTTTATGGGATTGTTTGTAGGCTCTGATGGCAAGTTCTGTATCACCAAGCGTATCCAGACAGCTACATAGCAGGTTCCATGCTGCAGTATCTTGCATAAGAGTATGTCGTTTTCTTGGGTTGTTAATAAAGGCTCTAATTTGTTGTTCTAGTTCATCAATGCTTTGCGTATTTGTTTCCATTGAAGCCTCGTATTCATCACCTACAAAACAATTATTAAATCTCTGGCTTCAGTGTAGCACATACGACGGAGAGCGTTAAATATTTCTCGTTTTTTCTGCAACGACATACCAAAATCGCGATTTATGGAAAGCATTTCACGCAAAGTATAACAACGCCGCATATTAGATATCAGGACGCGTCTATCTCCTTTCAACACCCAAGTATATCACCTATCCAGTATCACATCAGCCTACTTCGGTTATTGAAAATGTTTGCCACATAATATGACGTTTCGTTCAGCTCTCCCTAACCTCGCTGTCTATCCACTTCAGGTAATCCTCATTGCCGCCGATGATGGGCAGGGCGATTATCTCGGGTACTGAGTAGCTGTGAGCTTCTCTGACCAGGTCAATGACCTCTTGAAGCAGCGAGGCTCCGGTCTTGATAATGAGCAGGCTTTCCTGTACCGAGTCCAGCTTGCCCTGCCACCAGAAAGAGGAGTTTACCTCTGGCACGATGTTTACGCAGGCGGCTTTTCTACTGGTGAGCAAACGCCCGGCTATCTCGCGGGCTTCCTCTTCAGAGCTGGCGGTAACGAAGATGACGACCTTGCCAGTGTCTTTCATATAGATTCGATTTTCACCCTCACCTTAATCCTCTCCCATCGAGGGAGAGGGAAGTATGGGAGACCTCTCCACCAAGGGGGAGGAAATATATCAAATCCTCTCTCCCCTTGCGGGAGAGAGTTAGAGTGAGGGGGTTAATGTAGCTTCACCCTCACCTTAATCCTCTCCCATCGAGGGAGAGTAAAGAAGGTTAGACCTCTCCATCGAGGGAGAGAAAAGAAGGTTAGACCTCTCCACCAAGGGAGAGGAAAGAGCTAGTTTTTCCTGCCCACTGCCAGCATCCTGTCCACCGCCTTCTTCGCCTTAAGGCGTATTTTCTCCGGAACCTTGACCTCCGGAGCCATCTCTTCAAGAGACCGCAGGACTTTCTCCAGCGTGATTAGCTTCATGTTGGGGCATAAAGCCTGCTCCGAGACAGGTATGAACTTCTTGCCCGGATTCTCTTTTCTCAATCTGTAAATTATGCCTACCTCCGTGCCCACTATCACCTGCTGAACATCTTCCCTGCCGGCAAACTTTATCATGCCGCTGGTGCTCAATACCTCGTCAGCCAGGGCTATCACCCCGGGCTTGCACTCCGGGTGAACTACGACTTTAGCCTCGGGGTATTCCTGCCTTAGCTGGATGATATGCTCAGGTAGTATACGGGCATGGGTGGGACAAAAGCCGGGCCAGAGAACCATCTTCTTGCCCGTTCTGGTGGAGATATAATGCCCCAGGTACCGGTCAGGGATGAAAAGTATCTCATCCGCATCCAGACTTTCAATAACGCCAACCGCGTTGGCGGAGGTGCAGCAAACGTCCGATTCAGCCTTAACCGCCGCAGAGGAGTTGATATAGCATACCACCGTAGCCCCTGGATGCTCTTTTTTCTTGGCGCGAAGCTGAGTAGCGGTAATCATATTAGCCATGGGACAGCCGGCATGCCTGTCCGGAAGCAAAACCGTCTTTTCAGGACACAGAATCGACGCCGTCTCCGCCATGAAATGGACACCGCAGAAAACTATGACGCTGGCATCGGTACTTGCCGCTCTCTGGCTGAGGTCAAGCGAATCGCCAACGAAGTCGGCTATATCCTGCACCTCGCCCAGTTGATAGTTGTGGACGAGTATGACGGCATTTCTCTTTTTCTTTAACCTCAAGATTTTCTCAGCCAGCTCTGGCTCTCTATCCATGGTCAACTACCCTCCAATCGTTTGCGTAAACATTCATCCTCTTTCCCCTGACAAAGCCGATAAGCGTGACGCCCAAATCGCTGGCTAGCTTCACACCCATGTCAGTGGGCGCTGATTTTGAGATAAGTAGAGGAATATTTCTTTTAGCCGCCTTAAGCAATATCTCGGAAGAAACCCTGCCGCTGGTGACCAGTATGCGGTCAGCAGGAGATATATCTTTCAAGATGCATTCGCCGAAAATCTTGTCGATGGCATTATGCCTGCCTATGTCCTCGCTGAAAATCATCATGCTCTTGTTATCGCACAAAGCGGCGCTGTGAACACCGCCTGTCGTCCTGAAAATCTGCGACCGGTGCTGAAATTCGGCTACCAGCTCAAAGACCTCAAGCGCCGAGATTTTGGTCTGAGATTCTACTTTCTTCTGCCCGCCGACGTCAGCGGCGCTGTAAAGAGAAGTGCCTCTGCCACAGCCCGATGTGATGAGGCGCTTGAAGGAGAGCTCGCCAGCCTGTTTATTCTCCGTTTCTGTCTCTACCCGGACAACGCCTCGCCGCTCGTCAACGGTCATCTTCTTGATTTCATCTTTGTCTTTCAGCAACCCCTCTGAGGAAAGGAAACCGACCGCCAGATAATCGAGATTTGCCGGAGAACACTGCAAAGTTACCAGTTCCTGATTGTTGAGTACGAGTGTAAGGGAGAATTCCCTGACAACTACGTCATCGGCGCGGCTCTTCCCCTCCTCGGTAAACCGCCATATGGGAATCCTGTCTACCTCGCCCACCACCTTACCCTACCTCTATACGGTCTCCAGCTTTGACAGTGCCGCCTCGAATCACCCTGGTAAACACGCCCTCCTCAGGCATGATGCACTTGCCCACCTGCTGGAAGATAGCGCACATAGTGTGGCATTCCTTGCCGATTTGAGTAACTTCCAGGACTACCTGCTCACCGACTGTCATTCTCGTGCCCACAGGCAGAGACATCAGCTCTATTCCCTCAGTTATCAAATTTTCGGCGAAATCACCCGGCTTTAACTCCAGCCCCAGCGCCCGCATCTTATCTATGCTTTCCGTAGCCAGCAAGCTCACCTGCCGGTGCGTGCAGCGATCGGCATGGGCGTCGCCGACAAGCCCGAAGTCTTCCTCCAGAATACCTTCTTTTACGTCTTCCTTCTTGGTTCCTCTTTCGTCGCTTTTGCACACGGCAATAATTTTGCCCATATCGTTATCCTCCATTTAACATGGCGAGCCACAGGTAAGCAAATACAGTAACGTGACGATTTTTACTCTTGCCTCCGTTCAAAATTACAGCTGGCTCTGCCCGCAGTGCGGGTATTCACTATATTATAGCCCTATTGGCTCAGTTGGTCGAATGCCTGGCGCATAAAAATCAAAGCTCCTGGAAAAGCCAGGTGGATATGTAACGCTCTCCGGTATCAGGTAAAACCACTACAATAAGCTTGCCCTCGTTCTCCGACCTTCTGGCAATCTCCAGAGCTGCCCAGGTTGCGGCACCGGAAGATATGCCAGCCAGTATCCCTTCCTCTCTGGCTAACCTCCTGGCTGTGGCACCGGCATCATCGCTGGTTACCTTGATGATTTCGTCGACCAGCTCCAGTCTCAGTACATCGGGAATAAAACCAGCACCTATGCCCTGAATTTTATGTGGTCCAGGTCTGCCACCGGAAAGAACCGGCGAGTCAGACGGCTCGACGGCAACAGCCTTAAATCCAGGTTTTCTTTTCTTTATCACCTCAGCCACGCCGGTGATGGTGCCGCCTGTCCCCACGCCAGCCACCAGAATGTCTATCTTGCCATCCGTGTCCTTCCAGATTTCCTCAGCCGTGGTCTGACGGTGAATCTCAGGGTTTGCCGGGTTCTTGAATTGCTGCGGAATAAAGTAGTTTTTGTTTTCAGCTACTAATTGTTCCGCTCTCCGCACCGCCCTGGATATGCCTTCACCACCGGGCGTTAGCACCAGCTCGGCACCCAGGAAAGACAGAATATGCCTTCGCTCCACTGACATCGTCTCCGGCATGGTGATTATCAAGCGATAACCGCGCGCTGCACAGACAAAAGCCAGGGCGATACCGGTATTGCCGCTGGTAGGCTCGACAATCACCGTATCCTTGTTTATTAAACCCTGGTCTTCAGCGGCTTTAATCATCGAAACAGCAATACGGTCCTTAATGCTGCTGCACGGGTTGAAGAACTCCAGTTTGGCTACGACTTCGGCTTTAGCGCCTGCCGTCATCCTGTTTAATCTGACCAGAGGAGTGTTGCCGATAAGCTCTGTAATGTCTTTAGCTATCTTAGCCATTAACCCACCTCCTGACTTTTTTCGATGAACCGAAGCTCGAAGCTTTTCGAGCTATTTCGCCATCTCTCAATTGTATTACCTTATGAGCCGATTTTGCCAGCTCCAGATTGTGAGTGACTATAATCAGGGTCAGTCCTTGACTATTCAGGTCCTGGAAAAGCTGGAAAATTTTAACAGCAGTGGCTGAATCCAAGTTGCCGGTGGGCTCGTCAGCCAGAATAATTTTCGGCTCGTTGATGAGAGCCCTGCCGATAGCCACCCGCTGCATTTCCCCACCACTGAGCTGGGAGGGCAAGTGCTTGGCTCGGGCTTTAAGCCCAACGACTTCGATTATCTCATCTATGTGATTTCTATAACCGTTTCTCTTGCTGAAAAGGAGGGGCAACTCTATATTCTCGCGCACGGTTAAAGTCGGCAGGAGAAAAAACTGCTGAAAAACAAAACCTATATTTTCGCGGCGCAATTTTACCAGGTCTTTCTCTTTAAGACCGTTCACCTCGACTCCATTCAATCTGAGGCTACCCCGCGTTGGAGTGTCCAGGCAGCCCACCAGATTCAACAGCGTGGTCTTGCCTGAACCGGAAGGACCTACGATAGCTGCAAACTCACCATCAGTAATATTTAAGCTGACGTCCTTAAGAGCATGTATCTCCTCACTGCCCCGATGGTATATCTTGGTTAACTTTTTTGCCGAAATCACTCCTTCTTTCATTCTAGATTACTCCGTATAG
>CAZUEB010000047.1:3987-9119 GCA_964619115.1 uncultured Dehalococcoidales bacterium | reverse complement strand
CCTCCGTGGACAAAACTTCCAAACTAAGCTCGTCACCTTCTATCAGGGCAATCGTTGCCCAGTCTACATCAACCACCTCCCTCAACCCGGTGATAAAGCCATCGTATACCTCTTTTATATCCAAACTGGAGGTAATGACTGTGGTCAGCCGGTTAATCAGGGTTAGTTCTTTCTCCCGCTTCCTGAGCTGCTCCTGAAGATATTCTTTTTCTAAACTTGCTGCCACCTGAGAAGTGACATTCTCCACCAGATTGACATCCTCAAGCGAGTACTTGCCGGATTCCTTTTTGCCTAACGCCAACACAGCAACCAGGTTACCGCGGTTTATAAGGGGAAACAGTAATTCTATGTCCAGAGCTTCCAGCCCATCTTTCTCCTCAGTCCACCTACCTCGAAATTCAGGCAGTATATCCAGATTTTCCTTGCTCAGGTATCTATTCTCCCGCTTCAGCCACTCCAGAACCGGACTGTCCTGTCTCACCCTCGGTGACAAATCCTCTTCCTTCTCAGGTTGCGCAAATTGGACGACAAAGCCATTGCCCCCAGCCTCCGGAAGCAGCAAATACGCCGTACGACAATCCACAGCTTTTGTAATCGGCACCAGTAGTTCCCTGCCAAACTCATCCAAATCTGAAACAAGTGGGGCTTTACGCCGCAGGAATTCGACCAAGTCCTCACGGCAGCTATACCTACTGCCATAGAATATCTGGTCGACTTTCCGGTAAATGCAAACGCGTGCCTGTGCCCAGAAGGCAGCCGCAGAGATAGCCGTGAGCAACCCTACAGCAAGAAAGGAGGTAAAGCTGTAATCAAGCCGCAGAACTATATGAAGCAAAGAGAGCCACAGCACATATACCATCATGAATATGCCTGCCATAAGGCTATAGACAACACCCCTGCGCATGACAAAGCGCATATCCAGCAGCCGATGTCTTGCGATAACATAACTTAAAATAACAGCATTCGCTAAATTGCCCAGATGAGCAACAGGAAACTCCCTCCCGAAACGGGTGACACTAGCACCGATAAAGCAGGTTAAAACAGAAATGCCCAGAATCAGATAAAAAATTTGATTTCGCTTCTCGGGGTCGCTAAGAATACTGAGCTTTCGCACCAGGAAATAGATATCCATGATGCCCAAACTGAGTAGAAAGAACCCCAAAAGATAAATCCAGTTACCATATACCGGGGCAATGCCCCCATTAATAATTGTTATACTCTCTGGAATATAACCGAGCACCATCAGGACTATGCCCAGTGCCGGTATACCATAGGCAACAGGGAATTTAAAACTCACAGTCCGGTAGAAGGAAGCTACAAAATAGTGCGATTGCACACAAGTCAACAGAAAAGCGAAGATAACGATTTTCCCCAAAATAAGTTTATGAGCCATGAAGAAATCGCTACGGCAAAGAATGTCGCTGAGGCTCCACAGCACGGCAGCACAAAGATAGATAACAAAAAGTCTGTGCTGCCTGTGCCACGGGCGATTATTAACAAGGACAATAAATAGCGGTATATAGGCAATGGCAGCAATTAAAGGAATTAAAGCATGGCTATTCATTTAAAGCATCGTATTTTTATTTTGCCTAATTATGTCCCCAGACTTGAAGCTTGTCAAGAGGTGTTTGGAAAGCCACTTGGCAATTTCCCAGTGTCATTGAGAGCGAAGCGTGGCAATTTACACACCACAACCACAAGGGGCAGACCTAAAGGTCTGCCCCTATGCAAGTCTGAAATCACCAAGCTAAAAGCAATACTACCGCCCAGCTACAGTTTCAGGTTCAGGTTCAGCTTCAACCGCAACTTCCACCTCAGGCACAGCTTTAACCTTAGCTTTGAGTAAAGAGAGCTCCGCATCCGAGGGATTGATGTGGCGCGGCTTCAAATGAGCCAAATCAGCACCCTCTGCCCGCCGCTGAGCTATGTAATTGGCGAAGGCACCTTCAGACAGGAGAGTAACTTTCATCGGGTTTGGATCAAGTATACGTTCCATACTAGCAAAAAGGGCATCCTCTTCATCGAACTTACTAAGTTGCTCAAGCACAGCTGTGCCCATGCCCTTTTCACTGGCAATATAGCCGTCCTTGAGTTCAAGATAAACGTGAAGCACCGGCCTGCCCTCGACTATCTCCTTGCGCGCAACCCAATCCTCATAAGGAATATTGGTGTTCTCTATAGCTTGCCAGATTGCCTTCTCTGTCAGTCGCAAGAAACCACCGACATCAATAATATCATCAAGTCTCCCTTCAAAAGCCATCTGCGGGAGACCAATGCCCAATTTATCATTTCTTAACGATGTTATTCTAACTATATCCCCCATCCTGTACCTGACCATAGCTCCACCGTGGAAATTGGTGATGACCATCTCATAATTCTCACCCGCCTTCACCTCATCAAACAGCACCGTCTTCGGTTGATAGGAACGGTCTAATTGCCACTTATAATACTCCGCCTCGGGGATGAACTCGAGGAAATTAAGGTTTGGAATGAAGGTCATGCCCTCATAGTCCCAAGTCTGAGTAGCTATGATTCCAGCCTCGGTGCACGTGTAGGTGTCCAAAGGATACCTCCCCCATAGTTTCTTTATCTTCTCTTTGAAGACAACGCCATCGGTACCACCACACATAATTCCACTGACTGACCACAGGTCTCTGGGCAGCATGGGGCGACGGGCTATTTTGCTCTTAACCAGCCCTTTGACAAGGCGAAGCAGAGCCTTCGGCTGAGATAAAAGCGGTCGTATATCTCTCTTCTCCGACCGCCGGCTTAGCTTTTCCCCAAGAGCAACCAGTATAATGGGCAAGCCGAAGAAGAAATCAAGCCCCCGGGACAAGGCTTGCTTGAAACCAATCTCAACCCTGCCTTCAAAAGTCATCTTTTCCGCCTCCTCCAGAGGCGGCAAGAACTCCGGTTCGATTTCCTCCTTCATAATATAGGTCAAGAAACCCGAGGTGTAGGGACGCGGAGCCACAGTGTAGACGACTTTCGGGCAGTATTTAAGCCCGGAAACATCGCCTCTTTTCTTACAACTGGCAAAAATCCCGATGCCGAACATCAATATCCCAAGCTCGTGGCAAAACCTGGAAGTGACAGGCGCCCATTTATAAGGGGTTAATCTAAAACCATATTCCCCTGACCTGCCCGCAGTATGCTGCCAGATTATAGGTTTTGCCGGCAGCGCGTCCTCTCTGTACTCGGGAAGCTCAGGATAGTAGTCAGTGTAAGTAGTTAACGGCACCTGCTCTCTGAATTCCTCCACCGTCTCGGGCATGGCACCATGCATAATCTTTCTGCCCAGCTCACAGTTTTTCAGCTGCTCAATCTGTTCCAGCAACAGACGTTTCTGGATAGACATAAACTGCTCCATGCTGAGGTCGAGGAAACCACAGCACATTTGCCACAGTTCTTCATGCCTTCCCTGGCGGAAAAGCTCAATAGGTTTAGACACAATACACCTCCTGGACCAAAATAGTCGTGTAACCAATATGACACGGTTTGGCTGGCTTGGGAAGTGATTATGTTCTAGAAAATAGTTCTATCTTATGGGACTGAGAAGATTAGTAGGGCGGGATAAGATGAGGAAATATGCGGATTTTTAAGAGCTTTTACCCTTGGTAGAGACGCTCATGACCCGTAGCTTTTGACTCAGCTTGTCAAGCTCGCTATCCGTCGGCTGTTTGCCCAGCTCCAGACCGTAGCTAAGGAAGAACTCGAGAAAGTTGCGCAAAAGCTCCCGTATTCCCTGCTCGAACTGGCGGAATTCTTCTTTAGTTACATGTCCATCAGTTCGCCCGTCGACATCCTGCTTCAACTGGCTGTCGATGAGAAAACTGAGAAAATGTGAAATGCTCATATCACCACGGTTTTCATCTATCTTTCTGGCTACATCGGACTCTACTATAAGCATCTTTTTCTCGGGCATAGGCAATCTCCTTTTTATTGAAAATTAGCGATCTAATAACCATTATCCCTGAACTCGAGCACATCCAGTATAGTGTCTATGCTTTTCAATAGTGACGAGCCCCTTGCCGTTACTCTGTAGGTCACCACCGGATTCCCAACCTCCAGTCTATCGATAAAACCCTGGCTAATAAGTAAGCTAAGGTACTTCTGCAATTGACTATAGCTCATGTTGGCGCTGTACATTATCTCTGTCTTGCCAGCCCCATTTGCACCCACTCTCAACATATCGCCTATTATTTCGATGTTAGATCTCCTCCGGTGCATAACACTACCCCCCAAAAAAATGATTTTGAACCACCTGGCTGGGACAACAGTACTATACCACCCCCCAAAGAGCCGCTGTCAATAGGTTCCCAATCGTCATCAGTAAAAAAATTTTGCCTGGAATTTAGCTGTTCAGACTGAGGATTTCCCCGAAACGGCAATGGGCAGGGGAGCAGATTGAGAAGAAGATTCAGACAGTCTCATCTCTTCTTAAACAGGCTTAGAAATCTGTCCTGGTATTCGTAAAACAAATTCCATCGCCTTAGTTCAGCTATCAGCTCGGATGCCCAGGATGGGTCTCGGCTGGTCTTTTCAAAAAGCTCTTCGATATGGTTTCTGGCGTCTCGGGGTACGCCTGCTGAATCCACACGCAAAAGCCCATGTCTCTCCAATTCAGCCACATTGCTTTGCATCGAGCTTCTGGTCAGTTCGTAAGTGAACTTGAGCAACGATACATCCCACAGCTCTTCAATCCCTTTAACAATGGCAGTCAACGGGTCATGCTGGTTATCTATGCGCCGATTGATTTTGTCCACTATTATCTCCACAGGCTCAGAGACAATGTTCATCTCTCCGGGCTCATTTTTGTAGGTATAGAAAATGCCAGGCTCGTGAGGGTACTTCTCCGCCATCATCTCTATAAACCTTTTGGCATGCAGACTAAATCCTTCCAGATTGATGAGGTAAGACGGGGTAACAATCTTCGGCTGCGCGGCAATCACCCTCCCCTCCCTGACCACATTAACCCATGCAGCCAACTCGGTAACTAAATAGTAGTAGACATTGGTGGTACCGAAGGTAGCCAGACTCTGCGTAGGATTTCTCAATACCTCAGTACGTTCAATAGCGTATTGAATTCTTTCATCAGCTTCCATCAAAATCACCTGGCTTTAGATTCTGAA
>CAZUEB010000047.1:0-3887 GCA_964619115.1 uncultured Dehalococcoidales bacterium | reverse complement strand
ACAACAGGTAAATATCTAAAGAAACAACTTAACCACCTGAAAATTACGCTCCACATTCGCTTTGCCTTCAACAATGCTTCCATACTCGGTGCTGTGACCGGGTACCAGAAGCTCCACATCGAGCTTCGATAATCTATCAATGCTTCTCTTAAGCGATGAAATGCTGCCGCTGGGGAAATCAGTCCTGCCAATACTGCCATAGAAAACCACATCTCCCGTTATCAGAATCTTATTATCCGGCCAGTAAAGACAAATCGAGCCCGGCGAGTGCCCGGGAGTATGAAAAACCTGAAGTTCAACCTTGTTTTTAGCGCCCAGACTCAGATTCCCTTCTTTAAGATAAAAGAGAGGCGTGAACTGTGGCACTTTTGCACCCAACATCGAGTACAGCTTCTCCCCCAACGTGTTCCGAAATTCGTCTTCCTCCTCGGACAAGGTAATCCAGGCTCCGCTTTTTTTGACCACCAGTTCATTTGCCTGGCAGTGGTCAGGATGACTATGAGTATTAATTATCAATCCTAAGTCATCAACCTTAAAACCATCCTGCTCCATAGCATCAGTCAGGTAATCAAAACATGTCTCGCCGAATTCATTAGTCACGTGCCCCGGGTCAACGATAGCGTGAGGTCGCTCACCCCTAAGCACATTGGCAAACAAACAAGTATTGCAATTATTACCATTTCCCTGCCAGATGTAACAGTGAAAGTCGTCGGCAAGCTGCACAGACTTATAAGGGCTAGACGACCGATAAACCATATCCTTTACCACCATAGCTCAAAAAATAACTTTGAATACCTTAAAATTATAAGGTAAAATTCCAGCGAAAACCAATTTGTTAATCCTTTGCTTTGTGTCATTCTGAGGGAGCCCTTCGCTCTCTGTCATTCTGAGGAGCGAAACGACGAAGAATCTGCCTTGTTTTTGAGATTCTTCGCCCCGCTCAGAATGACAGAGGGTAAGGGCTCAAAATGACAGGCAAGAGTAACAATAATCTCAGGGTTCAAGGGGGATTTAAATCAAGTGGGAGAAATTAAGAGCGCCTGGGAAATCGCTCAGGCAAAGGCCAGTAAACTAGGCGAGCTATCTATCGAAGAAAGAGAGAAACAAAGGCAAAGCCGATGCCGCCTAATCGGGAAATCGCTGGCTGAGAAATACCTCAGCCAGTATGACATCAGCTTCCTCAGAGCCGAACTCGGCAAACATAGCGCTCAGGATAAAGACTCAATAAGCGAAGCAGCCATCCACAGACTCATTGAAGGGATTGACCTGAGATACGCCCCAACGTTAGACAAAATAAGTCAAGGCATTCTAACTTTAACCGACAATACAACGGCTACAACAACTCTAGGCAAAATAAAGGAGCTTTTCCGGGAATACGAGGAGGCTGAAAACAGAGAAAGGCAAGAGATAGAAAAGTCTGGCAGGGAGATGCTCCATCAGTCGAGAGTCTCCGGCACAGCCATCAGCCAGATTAATATTCGAGCCAGAGATGAATGGCAGAAAAAGCTGAACCAACTGGCTCATCCCTTTGAAGGCAGACTGAACCAACTCAAACACGAACTCATAGGCAATGCACACGCTTAAATTCGTCTGAAGGAAATCGCACCGGTGCTAGATAATCTTGAATCAGCAGTTTAAGCCAGGCTCATAGCGTGGCGCACAGCAGAATCAACATTTTTATGCGTATCTTCTGTGGCATCCTCGGCTATCATATTTGCCACCTGCAACAATTTATTCTGCTCTGCGCTCCCCAAGTGTTCCAGCAACTCCTCCACTCTTCTTGCCAGCTGCACCTGGTGCTCCAAAGAAACACCCTTTAATGACCGTGGCAATGCCAACAAGGGATGAGCGAAAAGTATCGGCTTAAGCAAAGTTGTCAGATAGATAAATTTAGTATGTCGATTTGTCTGGACCAATTTCCAGTCAGATTTATCCCGCTCCGAAGGTTGCAACAAATTTAGCGCAAAAGCAAGCTGGCAGCTAATGAAGTCATGCTGAATCAAAAATCTGGTGGCTTCGAAATCTTTAACCGCCACAGACACATAGTAAAGAGCCTGGTCCAGCACAGCCGAATCAAGTGCCTTAATCGTAGCCGTATGACGGCAATCATCGGGAATCCTGAAAATATAATACTCCAGCGAACCGTGAATTGCGCTGTGAGCTGCCTCATGTCTTATTGCCCCGGGCCTGGCTAACCTGTCAAGCTTAGCCAGCTTCTCCACGCAGCAAATCACCCGTGGGTAGCCGCGCCAGGCATCATGTGAACAGACAAACTCCTCATCGCCGCTTGTAGTTATACCGAGCCTGAGCTTATCCTCTTTAAGCAGGGCTCGCATGTTGCCTTCCCTATCAACCACATGAATTTCAACTTTGTACGGAACTCTAGACCCGAACCGCCGATAGCAATCGCGGAATATATTTTCAATGTCCCTCTTTAGCCCCCAAGGGATATTGCCGCTGGTAATGACATTCAGCTCAACGGTAGCCATGCTTGTTAATAACAAAGATAACAATGTTAGTCAGTAAAGTCAATACCATTGCAATTAGCTGTTAAGCCATGTAAGATAAGACAAGAACAAAAGACAAAATGGAACAGCTCTGGGCACCATGGCGAATAGAATATATACTTCAACCTGAAAAAGACGGCTGCTTTCTCTGCGAGAAACCCAAAGAATCCAAAGACGAGTCAAACCTGATTCTCTACCGGGGCAAAGATAATTTCATAATTCTGAACTCCTTCCCTTATAACCCCGGACACCTGATGGTAGCACCCTATCGCCACATAGGCCATCTTGATGGACTCACCGATGAAGAGGCGAAAGAACACTTTAATCTGGTTAAGCTTGGCCTCAAATTGCTAACCGAGGTAACAAAACCAGCCGGTTTCAACATCGGCATGAATCTAGGAAAGGTGGCTGGGGCAGGGGTGGATGACCACATTCACACTCACATAGTACCTCGATGGCAGGGTGACACCAACTTCATGCCGGTTATTTCAAATACCAAAGTCCTATCAGAAGCACTAGCAAAGGCTTACAAGAAGTTAAAGGACGGTTTGCCGAATATAACCTAGCTATCAAGCGCGGCACGGGGATAAGAGCCGAGTATCTTTATGAAGCTTGTTTTCTGTTTAAGTGCCTTTATGGCTTCTTTACAAACTTCATCATCTATGTGTCCCTCAAAATCAACATAAAATACATATTCCCAGGGTTTATCTCGGCTTGGTCTAGATTCCAGCTTTGTCAGGTTTACATCCCTGATGGCAAAAGCCCCCAGACAATCATATAACGCCCCCGGGATATTTTTGGTGCTAAAGACCAGAGACGTTTTGCTTTTCGGCGTGGGCTCAGCCTTTCTCTTGGAAATAACAAAAAATCTGGTATAGTTATTGACATTGGTCTCAATCTTCTCCGCCAGTATCTCCAGACCATAAATTTGAGCCGCTCGCTTGCTTGCCACGGCAGCACATCCCTTAAGACCAGCTTCCTTTATCCTTTTGGCGCTACCAGCAGTATCGTAGGTGGGTATAATCTCAGCCTTGAGCTTCCTCAAAAACTCCTCGCACTGGGCTAATGCCTGAGGATGTGAATAGATAATCTTTATTCCCTCCAGACTTTCTCCGGGCAGAGCCATCAAGCAATGGCTTATCCTGAGATGAATCTCACCAAAGATATTCAGAGGATAGTTTAGCAACAGGTCATAGGTATCATTAATGCTGCCGGCTTGAGAATTCTCCACCGGCACCACACCAAAATCGACATTACCCTTAAGCACAGCTTCGAAAACGTCACCTATATAACGGCTGGGGAAAAGCTCGGCATCGCCGAAAAAGGTGATTACGGCATCTTCACTGAACGCTCCCCTCTCCCCCTGAAAAGCAACCTTAG
>CAZUEB010000046.1:0-9144 GCA_964619115.1 uncultured Dehalococcoidales bacterium | reverse complement strand
CGCCGATGGAGTACTATTATGCCGCTTTCCCGAGTTGATATGGGAAATGTCGGTTTATATAAAATACGTGGCTCCGGGCGTTTGTAGTTGTTTTGAATCTTGAATTAGATGCTTTTACACGAAAGAGAGGCTGGGGATTGTCCAGATAGTTCCAGGATACTGCAATAGCTTTAGGAGAAGACACTAAAAGTTGTTATCCGATAATCATAGTCCGAATCAAAGCATATGGGCCAGGGTTGGGGAGCAAGTTTCGAGGAGAGTAGAAGAAGCGCCATCTCTCGAAATGTGGGAAATCGTGGCAGAACACCTGAATGTAGCGAAGTACCGCCCCTTTCGTATTAATGATGCCGAGATAGCGGACGTCACCAGCAAAAGCGGTGCCAAGCAGTATATGTTGCGTAATCCGCATAATAACCAGTATCTCATGCTGGGTGATGAGGAACTTTTCCTCTGGAACCTGATGGATGGGAAAAACACAGTTAAAGACCTGCTGCTGGAGTATTTCAACCGGTACGAAGAATTCGGACAGCAGGTTGTAATATCCCTGATAGGATTATTGAAAAGCAATGGGTTCCTGCAGGAAAAACCGCATTCGGTTATGCGTTCGTTAGCGGCAAATATACAGAAAAGAAAATTTCTCTTTAAGATTATCCGGCTCATCGGGTTTTTCACCAACCAGAAATATACTACTAGGCATGGAGACAAATACTTTGACTGGTTTTATCGGCGCTTCGCCTGGGTTTTCTATACTCGTCCCGGTATCATCGTCGGCTTTCTTTTTGTCTTAGCCAGCCCAGTTTTTTTCTACTATCTATTTTTTGTAAAACATATTGGTCTATTGTTATCTGCGAACCTGGGGCGTTCTCCTGCACTAGTGGATGTAATTATCGCCCTCCTGCTGGTATACGGTAGTATTTTTTTACATGAAGTAGCTCACGGGCTATCGGTCAAGGCTTATGGTAGAAGTGTACTTAGAAACGGCATAGTGATGACCTTTGGAATGCCTATGCCGTTCGTGGATACCACCGATATATGGATGAAAGGCCGCAGGGCGCGCATGGTAGTCTCGTTTTCGGGTCCTTGGCTTAATGGAATCCTGAGCAGCCTTTTATGTATTGTAGGGATACTCCTGCCTGAAGGCGATGTCCGTTCCGTGGTCTTACTTGCCGGCATGCTGAATACAGTCCTATTTATTTTTAATCTGGTTCCTATCTTTGAATCGGATGGACATTACCTTATTCAGGACTATCTAGAATTCCCTCGTCTCAGAGGTGAATCCATCAGTTTTGTAACCCGTGGGATGTGGCAGAAACTGCTTCATCTGAATAAATGGTCTAGGAAAGATGTTCTGCTACTCTGTTATGGCACTCTGGCAGTATTTGGCATCGTGTTAATGACTTTTCTGGCTATCAATATGTGGTTCAGCACATTACGCGGTCTTCTGAACAAAATTGTCGCTGAACCAGTGCTGGCATTTGAGATACTGGGATTCCTGGTACTGGTTGCCATCATTGTTGCCGGTATACGCAATGGATTTCATTTTGTAAAAAAACGGGCACGTATCAGGCTCCCGTCATTACAATAAGAAAGGTACAAAAAGAAGTACCGATGAAACATCTGGGGCTCCTGTTAACTGAGCGCTGCAATGCACATTGCAGACATTGTATTATATCACATTTCGTGTCCGAGGGACGGGACATGGCGCTCACCGATGCACAAAGGTATATCAATGAATTTGCCGAAATTACCATTCCTGACAGTCCCTTTACTGTTCATTTTTCTGGTGGTGAAGTATTCCTACGGTTTACTGACCTGCTGACGGTTACACGTCATGCTAAAGAAAAGGGAGCTTCCAGCGTGGTCTGTGTGACCAACGGCGCGTGGGGGGAGAAATCCGAGTTAGCCCGGCAACAGGCTAAGGAACTCAAATCTGCTAGAATGAACCGGGTTAATTTCAGCCTGGATGATTTCCATCAAGAGTATATTCCTCTTGGCTCTGTGGTTAATTCGATATCAGCTTGCCTGGAGGCTGGATTAGATATTGGCATAAAGTGCACTGTGACCCGTAATTCGCAAAAATTGCATAATATTATCGCTAATTTGAAGGACCTGCTTTTAAATATCCCGTTCCAGGCAGAAGAATGGGCGTATGTACCCTCGCTCAATGATAAACAAATACCCAAGCAGGAATGGCTTATACCTAAAAGCTTGCCCCAGGAACATTGTCCGGAGTTAATATTAACTATTCTTCCGGACGGGACCGCCTTCCCCTGTTGTGGCGCTGGTTGGACGCCCAGACTCATCTTAGGCAATGCCCGGTCAGAATCCATCGCCAGTCTCATTCAGAAAGCTCAATACGGTCATGTTTTTGGAGTTATGCGAGATAAAGGGCCGGCTTTCTTCATCCCCTACTTCAATCAATCTGAGGAGAGTTTACCCACTGAAGGTTATGTCAGCACCTGCCATCTCTGTATGACAGTGTTGAACCATTCAGCCTGCGACAAAATATTACCGACAGCTCTGGCTGACTGGAAAATCGAGCGCATAAAAAATGCCTTGGGCGGGCTATGGAATCCGAATATCACTGTAAGCATCCCCTCAAAGGGTTAGATACTAAATATGTTAAGGAGGAAATAAAATGGCTAGTGACGCAGAGGTGAAAAAATTAGGAGTCAAAGCTATCGAAGATGAAAAGTTTGGTGCTGCATTGCTAGCGGACCCACAGAAAGCAGCCGCTTCAATTGGAATCAAGTTAACCGCAGAGCAAGTAGCCAAAATCAAGGCTAAGAAAGCCCAGGCAGAAGCTGCGGGTACCCGGGAATCCAAGTCAATCATTTTTATCTAGTCGCCTCTTAAGTTTTTTGGCGAATCTGTTGATGCTCTGAGAGGGGATGCTTAACCCAAAATACTAGAATAACCGTATTCACCTGTTCTTACCCTAGGAGGTCTATCAAACAGCCCCAAGTGGAGTTGAATAGTAGCTCTATCTCAGAGGTAATGTATTCATGAATTATGGTCTTTAGGAAGAATTAGCGAAATGCAGAAAAAGAAAGTGCTGCTAGTAAATATGCCTTTCGGGGGTTACTCAGTGCCATACCCTTCCATGGCCCTCAGCCTGCTCAAACCACTGGTGGAGAGAGCCGGCTTTGACTGTGATATCAGTTATTTGAATGTCGCCTTTCGAGCTCACGTTGGTCAGAGCAGCATTTACCGGGCTTCAGATGAGGAAATCGACTATGCCTCGATAGTCGAAGAATGGGTATTCGGAGAGGAACTTTTTGGAAGAGAGTGGGGGAAATCGGAAAGGGGGAGCCTGGATGGTGTTTGTGCCCGGCTTTCAACTAATCAGCCGGATAAGAAGCTTCTCCGAGAGTACCTGACTGAACTCCGTCTTAAGGCAAGTTCCTTCATTCCTGAGGTACTGGAATCTATCGAATGGGAGAAATACAGCGTTATTGGGTTCACCTCCGTGGTCAGCCAGCAAACAGCCTCCCTGGCTCTGGCACACCACATTAAGAAGCGCTGGCCAGATAAAATAGTGGCTCTGGGGGGTGCTAACTGTGACGCTGAGAGAGGAATAGCCTTACTTCGCTTATTCCCGTTTGTGGACTGGGTATTTAGCGGTGAAGCCGACCTTTCTTTTCCCCAAGCTTTGACCAGATGGTTCAGCGGGCATCCTTTGGAGGGTATCCAGGGTGTATCTTATCGCCAAGATGTGAAAATCATTGACCAAGGCTCAGGAGAACTGGCTGACCTGGAGAGATTGCCTTATCCCGATTATAGCGATTATCTTGAGGCATTAAGGAAATGGTGGCCCTCAGATTTGCCTAAAGTCAACCTTCTCTTGGAAGCTTCGCGCGGATGCTGGTGGGGCGATAAATCCAGATGCATTTTTTGTGCCTATGACCATAAGCGGTCCCATTTCCGCCATAAGCCTGCCCAACAGGTGATAGCCGAAATAAAGATGGTCAAAGACAGGTACGGAATCAACAAAATCATGTTCACTGATGCCATCTTGGAGATGGAGTTTTTCCGCACCCTTTTCCCATATTTATCCGACATAGCCGGACCGCTGGAATTGCGTATAATGAGTAAAGCCAACTTGAAACGCGAACAAATAGCGGTACTGGGTAACGGGGGGGTAATAGAGTTCCAACCAGGAATTGAGACCTTGGATACCGAAATGCTGGACTATATGCATAAAGGTGTACGGCTTTTACAATGCATACAACTGGCAAAATGGGCAGCGGAGTATGGCATATCCTGCCACTGGAATGTCCTTTACGGATTCCCGGGAGAAAATCCCCAGGCATATAGCCGCATGGCCCAGCTTATTCCCAAGATTATGCATCTCGAACCACCTGCCAGATTAGTCCACCTGTCCTTACAGCGTTTCAGTCCGCTGATAGAAAATAGCCAGCGGTGGGGACAAACTAACATCAGAGCAATGAAAATCTACGAGTCTATCTTCCCTTTTGACCAGCCGGAGCTGGATGCATTAGCGGAATTTTTTGAAAGCGACTTCGAAAATAAGCCGATGATTGAGGATTACATCCAACCAGTGAAGGAGAAAATTGATGACTGGCAACACCTTTGGAAAAGAGAGGGAGTGCGCCCACTGCTGGTTTATGAAAAAACTGGTACCGACACACTGCATGTTTATGATACCAGACCAGGTTATCCTGAGCGAAACATAGATTTAACCGGCGAAGCAGCCCTGGCTTACCTGGCTTGCGATACTAAATGTCACTTTGAATCCGTTGCCCGTGAGATACGGGGAATAACCGGGAATAATTACCGTGGAGATGCTGCTTTATACTCTGAACTTGATGAACTGGTAAGCCGAGAGTTGATGCTACAGGAGAATGGCTGGTATCTAAGCTTGGCGAATAATCTCGAGGTGATGAAGAAGCACAATAAATCTATTCTGGTGCAGTTATTAGCCGGTACTTTATGAAGCTTAATTCCCAGTTCATGGTTTTAATATGTCGATACACTGGATTTGAAAATTGGCAGCAATAAATAAAAGCCGACTTCAGGAAGAATCATCCTATGGCAAACTACCGAAAAAGTAGGGGATGAATGAGCTACTGCCTATTGTGAAAGTGTGCTCAAATGGGACTTGGTAGAATTAAGTTTTGGTCAAGGTTCAATCTAACCACCAAAATCCTGGTGGTGTTCCTGGCTTTATCGGTAGTGTCATTGGCTATCGTCGGTGTCTTGGCATCGATTAATCTCAGGGGAATGAGTAACTATGCCCTGGATAGCCAGACATCTCTGGGTGAACGAGCGGTCAGCGACAGTACACAGGCATTGGAGAACCAGGCTGAAAAAGACCTTCTGCGCCTGGCAACAGACCAAGCTGCAATCAGCAACGCAATATTTGAAAAGATTGGTTCAGATATCAATATAGTCGCAGAATATGCTTCTAGGTTATGGAGCAATCCATCACTATTCGGAAGCCAGCATTCCTATTCACTAACGGAAAAACCTCCAGACCCATATGCCGCTTCTGTTTATCTCTTGTCTCCCGGCATTACCGCCAGTTCAGTTGCTGAAGAGGTAAACCTTTCGAGTAATATGGATGATATCTTTAAACCTCTTCTGGCTAACAACCCTAATATGACCTGGATATATATCGGCACGGAGTCTGGAGTGTTCCGGTTGTATCCGTGGACAGGGGACTTCCCATCCGACTTTGACGCCAGGGAGCGTACGTGGTACCAACGAGCATTCAACACAGGTAAAGCAGGCTGGACAGAGTTGTACGTTGATGCTGGTGGTCGAGGGCTGACAGTTACCTACTCCAGACCGGTCTACAATGCTGGAGCTGAATTAATCGGCGTAGTCGCTGCTGATGTGACGCTGAAAACAGTGAATGAGAGAATCATTAATACACAGGTGGGTGACCTTGGCTACGCTCTTTTAATTGATGGGCACGGTAACATCATTGCCCGTCCGGGGCTTTCTCCAGGTGATAAGAGATGGGATGAGAGCTTTGAGACAGAGAATCTGCTTCAAAGCAATAATCGGGACATCAGTAATATAGCCTCAGGTATGACTGCTGGCAAGACAGGTGTGGCAAAAGCCATATCTGATGACGGTGAGAAGTATATTGCCTACGCCCCGCTCACCAATACAGGCTGGAGTGTCGGCATAGTGATGCCGGTTGGTGAGATTGTAGCGCCGGCGTTGGCAACGAGGGAAAAGATTACTACTTCTACAGAAGAAGCAAGATTGAACATTTCCCAGCAGATAGGCAGAACGCAAAATACTTTCATTTTGACATTTGTTGTGCTTATTCCCATAGTTATCGGGCTTGCCTTCTGGCTGGCAAGAACCATCAGCAAGCCCGTTCTATCGGTTACCACTGCGGCTCAATCGATGGAGAAGGGAGAGCTTACCGAGGAAGACATCTCAAAGCTCAATCAGAGCCAGGGAGAAGATGAAGTGGCTACCTTGAGCCGCGTCTTTGCGAAAATGGCAGCCGAGGTCAAGGCACGGGAAAACCGTTTGAAGAAACAGGTGGAAGAACTGCGCATCGAGATAGACCAGTCCAAGAAAGCCCGCCAGGTGGCGGAAATCATTGATACGGACTACTTCCAGAATCTCAAGAAGAAGGCGAAGGAGATGAGAAACAAGAAAGAGGAAAACGAGATTAGAGATTAAAGACCAGAATCCTCCAAATCTCTACTCTCTAATATCTGAAACCAGGGACACCGCCACAATAAATGTGGAAGCCAAATAGCGATGGCTTAGAGCCAAAGCTGAAATATAAGGAGGTTCTAAATGTCTAGAATTGTTTCAGTTCACTCATTCCGAGGCGGCACTGGAAAATCCAATACCGCGGCTAACTTAGCCGCCATCATCGCTGGAGATGGCAAACGCGCCGGCATTATCGATACCGATATCCAGTCGCCCGGCATCCATGTGCTCTTCGGACTGGACGAGGAGAAGATGGACAGGTCCCTCAACGACTATCTCTGGGGGAAATGTCCCATTGAGCAAGCAGCTTACGATGTCAGCCCAACACTGAAAATGGGGACAGGAGAGGTAACGGTTATGAGCGGCGGGATGTACCTCATCCCTTCCAGCCTAAAAGCCGGTGAGATCGCCAAGGTACTAAGGGAAGGCTATGATGTAAACCTACTTAATGACGGCTTCCGGGAGTTAACACGCAAGTTGAAGCTGGACTATCTCTTCATTGATACCCATCCAGGCTTGAATGAAGAGACGCTACTATCCATTACCATTTCTGATGTTTTGCTGATAATCATGCGCCCGGACCAGCAGGATTACCAGGGGACGGCTGTCACCGTGGAAGTGGCACAGAAACTGGAGGTTCCCCGGTTGATGATAGTGGTCAACAAGGTGCTGCCGTCCTTTGACTTCGAAGCGCTGAAGCAGAAGGTGGAGAAGATATATGACGTTCCTGTTGCTGGGGTACTGCCGGAATCCGAGGAGATGATTGCTCTGGGAAGTAGCGGTATTTTCTGCTTGAAGTTCCCGAACCATCCACTTACAAAAACACTGCGGAGTATTGCCGAACAGGTCATATCAGAATGAGGAGGAGAGCATGAGCGGACTATTTGATAGATTGGGACGAGAGCTGGGTGCCCGGGAGAAAGCCGCCGGGCTGAGTATGGCTGATGTTCTCACCCTGCCCAACGAACTGCGGCGGCTGTTCAACTGGATGGTACGGCGGGAGGAGGTGGGTTTAGTTGATGTAGTGGCCTATCTGGGACAGGATGAACCAACCGTGCGTTTCACCTTGGCATCGCTGACGGAGAAAGGCTTTGTCCGGGAGGTAGAAGTCAAAGGGCAACCCCGTTACAGAGTGCGTCTAGCGCCCAAACGGAGGCGGGAAGTACCGCTTAATATCTGGCAAGCCCTGAGCGATAAGACAGAAAAAACAGGAAGGCGATAAATGAATTGCATACATTGTGATAAACCCGCCCAAGGCGTGTGTCGTTTCTGCGGACGGGCGCTGTGTAAAGAGCACGCCCAGAGCATGCCCTACATCATCACCATTTATGTCGATGAGAAAAAGGTACCGAAGGCAGTAGTGGTAGCCGATACATTCTATTGCGGCATATGCAAACCCCAGCCGGAACCTATCGAAATGCCGGAACTGGAGTAAGTAGTGATAATATTTGCCATCGTGACTATTACCATACCCGTGGTCTTCCTGTAGCTGGTACGCTGGCTTGACCTCTATGCCTCCAGTAGCTTCCAAGCTAGTAGTACTCCCATCTCTATACAGCCTAATCTTAAATCTGTACAGGAGTTCGGACAAAGATAACCAATTTGCTGACAGGGAAAATAAATGTTGAATAGGAGTGGTAAGAATGTGGTCAATATTAGGATTGGTCGGTTTGTTTACAAGTTTTTCAGGGGCTGTTCTACTGGCCCTCACCTCCGTTAAGAACGAAAGCGAGATTTTGAAGGAGGCTGCACCACGTTTGCCGGTAGGAGGGCCTCCCGGCAGCAAAGAGTATGAAAGGTCGCTTCGCGGCATGCCCAATGTGCAAGCCTTACTTCGACAGTCTAGAAAGGCCAAAAGTGGTTTGTGGATTCTGGCTATTGGCTTTCTCATTCAGTTCAGCAGCGCTCTCGCATCATCTATAGCGTAATAGTAGCCATTTTGGATTGCACTTTTTGACGAAAGGTGCAGGAATGACCCCAATGTGGCTCGGGTATCTACACGCTGGTTACTCTATATCGGGCGTGGCCTTGCCATCGTCAAGGTCAAATAGACGGCCGTCCATTCTTCGCTCCCTGGGCGGCTTGCGCAGTTCGTCAGGGGCAGGGAGTAGTTCGTCGGCCTGGAAGCAGTCGCTCTTGATAATGGCCTCAAGCAGTCTTGCTTGTTCGGGGTAGCCTTCCACCGTCGCGGCTAGTGCCCATAGCAGTTGGAGCAGTTCCGTGGTGAACTGGCTCGTCCAGCATTCGGGGTGAATGTCGTCGAGCGGCGAGGATTTCTTGCCCGCTCCCTTCTTCATGCGGTACTTGAGCCATGACTGCACTACCTTGAGTCCCGAAACCTCGAACTCGAAGACATCACGCGAGACAGGCGCGAACTCACCCTCGCCGACAAGCAGAACATTCGTCGCGTCGTTGTACCTGAACGTCTCGGGGTAGCCA